>CAKZOQ010000218.1 GCA_937136445.1 uncultured Gemmatimonadota bacterium | reverse complement strand
GGCCTTCGGAGCCGCCATTCATGCGGTCCAGCTCCTGGGCGTCCAGGGTCCGGACCCGACGGCGCAGCCAGAGCCCCGCCCCGGCCACCATCCCCAGAGGAAGGAGGCTCAGGAAGGCCGTCGTGGCGATGAAGGCCAACCGGTTCTCTTCCCGGGGGTCGAAGCAGACAGGGCAGGCAGCCACCACCTCCGGCAGCACGAGCAGGAGGATCAGGGCGAGGGCGGCGCTACGGAGTCGCGTGCTCATGCCAGGTACACCTTCCAGTAGAGGATCGGCCAGAGAAGCACCACGAAGTACCAGAAGAGCTGGACCGTGGTGAAGGCGGACTGGCCGAGGTCGTCGTCACGGAGACGGAACCAGGCCCAGACCAGAGCCGCCAGAGCGCCCACCGCATGGATGGCGTGGGCGCCGACGATGAGGTAGAAGAAGGCGCCGTAGGTGCTGGACTGCAGGGTGAGTCCCTGACCCAGGAGCTGCGCCCATTCCACGCCCTGGAATCCCACGAAGAAGAGGCCGAGGAAGATGGAGACCGCGAAGGGGAGGACCGCCTGTCGGGCGGACCTCCGGAAGGCGAACTGAGCGAACCCCAGCACGAGCCCACTCACCAGGAGCGCCGCGGTGTTGACCGCCGTCTCCTCCACCGGGAGGCGGGGCTGCCCGAAGGGTGGCCACATCTGTCCGGCGGCCTGGGACTTCACGATGACGAAGGCCGAGATGAACCCGGCAAAGAGCATCGCCTCGGTGAAGATGAAGAGGATCATCCCCAGGACCCCGTCGGGGAGCAGCTTCTCGCCCTCCCGGGGCTCCGGACGTTCCTGGACCGTGGACTCCAGTGCGTGCTCCATCGTTCCGCTACGGCTGGAAGGTCTCGACGTAGTCGACGATCTGCTGGATCTCGTCGTCGCTGTAGAGAGCGCCCCAGGCCGGCATGGCCGCGGAGAGCCCTTCCGCAGCCCCACCGTTCTGGATCACGTTCACCATGCTCTCCCGGGTGACCCCGTCCCAGAATTCGGTGGTGGCGAAGGAGGCCGGCTGCGGGTCGAGGGCCGCGGCGCCCGGACCATCCCCGCCGCCGTTGGGACCGTGGCAGGTGGCGCAGGTGGCGCTGTAGGCGTCCGGGGCGCTGAAGGCGGCGGCGACGGTCTCCGTGGCGCCCTCACCCTCGACCGTGGTGTCGTCGCCTTCCTCCGCATGGTCCTCGCCCTCGCCGTCCTCGGCTGCGTGCTCCCCTTCCTCCCCGTGGGGCGGCTCGATGCCGCGCTCCACCGAGGCGATGGCGGCGTCGTTCACCCAGCGGAGGCCGTCGTGCTTCATCACGTCCGGGGCGACCCCGAAGAAGAAGAGGGCCACGAAGAGGAGGGACACCACCAGGGCCCACTTGATGAAGTTCTTCTCCCACTTCAGGTGCATGAAGTTGTTGATCACCATCGTCGCCTTCACGAGGGCGATGCCGAACGCGGTGATGAGCGTCACCCAGGTGATCCCCAGCTCGGGGCCCAGGATGCTGATGACGAGGAGGACCAGCAGCGCCACGTAGATCTTGGCGTAGTTGACGTCGTGGTGCCCGTCGTCGTGATGCTCGCCCGCGTCATGGGGCGCCGTCTGATCGATGTGCTCGGTCATGGTCGGTGCGCCCTACTTCGCGATGTAGAGAAGAGGGAAGAGGAAGATCCAGACGACATCCACGAAGTGCCAGTAGATGCCGACCAGCTCCACCCGCTGGAGCTCCTTGCCCTGAGCCGCGTCCTTGGCGACGAAGCCCATGGCGATGGCCCCGGCGATCACGTGGGCTGCGTGGAGCCCGGCCGCGGTGTAGTAGAAGGACCAGAAGCCGTTGCTGGTGATGGTGTAGCCGTGGCTGATCTCGTACCACCACTCGTAGCTCTTGATGCCCAGGAAGAGGCAGGCGCCGATGATGGTGAAGACCAGGAATCGGGCCGCCTTCTTGCCGTCCCCCCGCTCGGCGGCCTGGTGTGCCAGGACCGCCGTGAACGAAGAGGTCAGGAGCACGAAGGTGTTCGTGGCCCCGATGGCGGTGTTGGTCACCGCCGCCGCGTCGGCCCATTCCGGGTGGCCGAGGCGGAAGAGGAGGTAACAGGCCAGGAGTCCCCCGAAGATCACGATCTCCGAGGCGAGGAGCCACCAGATGGCCAGACGGCCGGTGGGGATCCCGCTGGCGCTGCGCGTGGTTGCGATGGGCTTCTGCACGATGGACCTCAGCTCGGCTCGTTCTGTGGCCAGTAGTCGGTGTCACGGTCGGGCACGCTGTACTCGTAGGGCCCGCGGTAGACCTTGGGCATCTGGTCCGGGGGCCAGTTCCCGTGGGGCGGAGGCGACGGCGTGGTCCACTCCAGCGTGTTGGCTTTCCACGGATTCATCGGCGCCTTCTCCTTGCTCCGGAGACTCCGGAAGAGATTCCAGAAGAAGACGAGCTGGAAGAGGATCATCACGATGAGCGCCAGCGTGGCCGTCACCCGCAGCGGCTGCATCGAGGCCAGCTCGGGGAAGTTCTGGAAGTTGTAGATGCGTCGGTGCTGCCCACCCAGCCCCAGCGCGAAGAGCGGGATGAAGATGAATTGGAAGGGGATGACGGTGCCCCAGAAGTGGATCTTCCCCAACGTCTCGTCCAGCATGGTCCCGAACATCTTGGGGAACCAGTAGGTGAAGGCCGCGAACCCACCGATGATGGCGATGGGGAAGAAGGTGTAGTGGAAGTGCGCCAGCACGAAGTAGGTGTCGTGCAGGTAGATGTCCGATCCCGACGCCCCCAGGAAGATCCCCGTCACGCCGCCGATGAGGAAGGTGGCGACGAAGGACAGGGCCCAGAGCATGGGCGTGGTGAACTTGATGGACCCGCCGTAGAGGGTGGCGATGATCACGAAGAGCAGCTCGGCGATGGGCACCGAGATGAGGAGCGTGGTCACCGTGAAGACGTTGGCCATCCGGGGGTCGATGCCGGCGATGAACTGGTGGTGCGCCCACACGAAGAAGGAGAGCACCGCCGTCGCCACCGCCGTGTACACCATGATCTTGTACCCGAAGAGCTTCTTCCGGGCGAAGGTCGCGATGATGTCGATGACGAATCCGATGGCGGGCAGGAGCACCACGTAGACCTCGGGGTGCCCGAAGAACCAGAAGAGGTGCTGCCAGAGGATGGGGTCACCGCCTCGAGCCGGATCGTAGAACCCGGTGTTCAGCGTCTGGTCGAAGAGGAGCATGATGGCCCCGGCGATGAGCGGCCCCACCGACAGCATGAAGAGGATGCTGGCGATGACGATCATCCACACCGTCACCGGGATGTCGTAGGCCTTCATCCCCGGCGCCCGGGAGTTCATCAGCGTCACGATGAAGTTGATCCCTCCCAGGAGGAAGGCGACGAACTCCAGCGCCACCGCGATGAGCCAGATGCTGGCTCCCAGGCCGGTGAGGTTGTATTCAGGGTTGGCCGAGAGGGGTGGATAGGAGGTCCAGGCCCCTCCGAATCCTCCACCCTGCACGAAGAGTGAGGCCAGGATGAGGATGGCCGAGATCAGGAAGATCTGGAAAGAAAGCCGGTTGATCCGCGGGAAGACCATGTCATCCGCGCCGATCATCAGGGGGATCAGGAAATTCCCCCAGGCGGCGATGAGCATGGGCATGGCCACCCAGAAGATCATGATGGAGCCATGATTCGTGATCAGGGCGTTGTACTCTCCCGGAGACACCAGCCCGAACCCTGGCACCTCGATGCCCGGGAAGGCGAGCTGCATCCGGAAGACGTACGCCATGAGCCCCCCGACGACCGCCATGAAGATGCTCGTCCACAGGTACTGCTTGGCGATCATCTTGTGGTCGGTGGACCAGAAATACTTCTTGAACCAGCCCTCGTCGTGGTGCCCGTGGGTGTCGTGCCCGTGGGTGTCCTGGACCGGGGCGGTGGTAGCCTGAGCCATCTCGGGTCCTCGCTACTGCGCGGCGGTGGTGGTGGCGTTCTCGGACATCCAGGAGGCGTGCGTTTCGGCATCCTGGATGTTGATGCGTCCTGCCATGACGCCGTGACCGATGCCACAGATCTCGGCGCACTGGATGTCGTAGGTCCCCGTGGAGGTGGCGTGGAACCACCCCGTGATGGTCCGGCCGGGGACCGCGTCCTGTTTCAGCCGGAAGGCCGGGACGGAGAAGTTGTGGAGGACGTCCCGGGAAGAGAGCCGGAAGTGGTACGTCCGGTCCACCTCGACATAGAGGTCGTCGGTGGTCCAGATGTCATCCCCGGTGTCCAGCTCGTTGTCCGGACCCGGGTGCTGGAAGACCCACGCCCATTGCTGTCCCTCCACCCGGATCACCGTGTCCGGCTCCGGAAGGTGCTGCTTCACGTCATACCAGACGCGCACGGCACCGATGATGATGAAGACGTCGCAGACCAGCACCAGCGCGTGGGGAATCGTGACCCAGCGCTTCAGGTGCTTCTCTTTGCCGGTGATGTACTGGCTCTTCTGATCCGGCCTCTCGCGGAAGCGCCAGATGAGCCAGAAGAACATCCCCTCGGCCACGATGAACCAGAAGCCCACCAGGACCGCGATGAGGAGGATCAGGCCATCGATGTCGCCTGCGAAGGACGAAGCCTGGATTGCCAACCGCTCGAACATGTCTCTCGTCGCGCCCGGTCAGAGTAGGATGAAGACGATGATGGCGCCGCAGAACAGAATGGAGCTCAGCACCGTGATGACGTAGGTCTTCTCGGCGTCGAAGAGCGCCGGATTCTCGTCGTCGGGGGGCGGGGCCAAGGGGTCCAGCCCGTCTTCCGGCGGCACGACCTGCGTGGTCTGCGTGGATTCGGACATGAGTCTTTACTCCTCCGTCTGGTCCAACGAACGGATGTAGGCGACGACGTCCTCCATGTCCTCGTCCGAGAGAAGCATGGAGTTCGGACGCATGGTCTGGCCCCAGGTGTCGTTCGGGTTCACACCCCGCCAGCCACGCTTGAACTTGTGGAGCTGGCTGAGGAGGTACCAGTCGTGCTGCCCCACGAGGGGCGGAGACTGGACGGCCTCGTTCCCGCCGGCCTCCGGTCCGTGGCAGGCGATGCAGGTCTGGTAGACCTGCTGGCCGGCCTGGGGGTCACCCACCTCGAGGGACGCCGGGACGGCGGGAACAGGCATCGATGCGACATATTCCGACACCGATTCCCGATCTCCTTCCAGGTCGAGGGCGTTGGCCATGGAGCGCATCCGAATGCCCACCGTGTCCATGGGGTGTCCGCCCCTCCAACCGTTCTCGTACTTTTCGAGCTGATTTTCGAGGTACCACTGGGGGAGACCTGCGATGAGCGGGGCGCCCAGCGCCTCGTTGCCCTGCCCCTGCGGGCCGTGGCAGGGAACACAGGTGTCGTAGAGAGCCTCCCCTCGAGCGATGCCCTGCTCGGGCTCCGCAGGCATACAGGCGGCCACCGTCAGGAGGACGGCGAAGAGGGCGCCGAAGGACCGGGTGCGTTGCATGCTCCTCACCGAGGTGGGAGTGGGTCGGTGATGGGGCCCCGGGGACGCGTCCCCGCGGACCTCATTCTGGGGGACGTGGCAAGTACCCATTTTCACAAGCGGTGTGCCGACGTATCTCGACAGGATCGAAGTGAGCATCGTAATGCGGTGGGTCAGCAGCGGAGCGGTGAGGGATCTCACCGCGGAGAATCCAGGTTCCCGAGGGGAACGGATTCGTCGATGAGCATGATGGGGATGCCGTCCCGGACCGGGTAGAGCACGGTTCCGTCGTCGCGGACCAGCGCTTCGACCAGCGGCTCCTGCACGGGGTCGCCGGACCGGGTGCGGAGGGCTCCACGCGACACGCCTTCATTCACCCGCTTCAGCAGCTCGGCATCGGCAGGACGCACGGGCTGCTTCGACTCGGGGCACACGAGAATGTCCAGGAGTTCAGGGTCCAACATCGACCTTTCTCCGGGCCCGAGCGGCGGGCCGTTGGGATCTGGTTCGCAGTCTCGTAACTTACCGAAATCACCGGAGGGCCGGGAGGTGAACAATCCTGTGAAATCGCTTGTACAGACGCCGATTCGGGCCATTCGGCCCGCGCTGTCGCTTCTCGTGGTGGGCTTCCTGGCCTGTGGGTCCCGCGGCGGGACCGACGCGGCCGCCGAAGGGAGCGCCAACGGAGGGAGCGGAGAGACCCCTGCCCAGGTGCCCGCCATGCCCGCCGACGAGCCCCGACCGCCTGCCGACCGGGCATGGGTCATCTTCGGAAGCGATACGGTGGTGGTGGAGGTGGCCCGCAGCCCGGACGAACGGGCGGAGGGTCTCATGTACCGGGAGGAGGTCCCCGACGGCACGGGCATGCTCTTCGTCTTCCCCGACACCGGCATCCGGTCGTTCTGGATGAACAACACCTACGTGGCGCTGGACATCGCCTACATGGACGCGGGATTCACCATCGTGGACATCCAGCAGATGGACCCGGAGACCACCACACCCCACGAAAGCGCCGTCCCGGCCATGTTCGCCCTGGAGGTCCGCCAGGGATGGTTCGACGAACGGGGCATTCGCACCGGGGACCGGGCGGAGGTGGTCTTCGGGCTCCAGGTGGGAGGCTGACGGGACGCCTCAGCCGGCGACGACGGACCGGAGGACCTCACGCAGGGCGGTGACGTCGGCCTCGTCGTTGTAGGCGTTGGGGGAGAGACGGAGGGCGGTCCCCCGGAGGGAGACTACCACCCTCCGAGCCGAAAGGCGGTCCCGGAGCTCCCCCAGGTCCAGACCCGGGGGCATCCGGAGCCCGAAGAGATGCTCGCCACGCCACCGGGGCTCCTCCACGTCGAAGCCCAGCTCCACCGCCTCCTCCAGCAGCCCCCCGGTGAGGTCCGCGCAGTAGCGTTGGACCCGTTCTGGGCGCCAGTCGGTGACGAGCTCGAGGCCGGCCAGCGCCACCGGGAGCAGCGCGAAGTTGGAGCGCTCGGCCACGTCGTAGCGGACGGCGCCCGGCTGATAGCTCTCCTGATAGTCCACCAGCTTCTGGAACTCCTCACTGCGGTCCCGCCCGATCCAGGTCTCCTCCAGGGGCTCTCCGTCGTCGAAGCGGGGCCCGAACCAGGCGAAGGCCAGGGAATAGGGCCCCAGGAGCCACTTGTAGGCGGCGCAGACCACGGCGTCGGGGCGGATCTCGGAGACGTCCAGGGGGAGCGCCCCCACCGACTGGGTGACGTCCAGGACCAGCGCGGCCCCCACCGACCGGCAGCGGCGGCCCAGCTCTGCCAGACCGAATCGCGTCCCGTCCGTCCAGTGGACGTGGGGCACCGCGACCACCGCCGTGCCCTCGTCCACCGCGTCCAGGAGGCGCTCGTTCCAGAGGGCGCCTCGCGACGCGTCCCCCGCCCCGTCCTCGGGACCCACCATCCGCACCTCCGCCCCGGCTTCGCGAGCCTTCCGCGTCCAGGCGTAGACGTTCCCCGGGAACTGCTCTCCGGTGAGGACCAGGTTCTGTCCCTCCTCCACGGGGAGATTCCGCGCCGCCGTGGCGATGCCGTAGGAGGCCCCGGGATGGATGGCCACACGCTCGGGCTCCTGGGAGCCCACCAGGCCGGCGAAGAGCCGACGGGCCCGGTCACTGGGCGCGAAGAAGTCGTCGGGGTGAATGCCGGTGGGAACAACCTTCCGCCGGAGCCCGTCGATACCGGCGGCCTCCGCGGCGCGGGAGAGGGGCGCCATGTAGGCGCAGTTCAGGTAGTGGACGTGCCTGGGCAGCGAGAACCGGTCCCGCTGGCAGTCCAGGGGTGGGGCGTCGTCGGGGGGTCCCGACGCTGCGGGGGTCACTCGTCGTCCCAGCTTCGCGCGTGCCAGGCGGCATAGAAGATGAGGCCCACGAAGCCGAGGCCGACCACGACCAACCCGATGATGTCGAAGAGGCTCATGATCGGAGGGTGCCGCCGGCGCGGCGGGGGGTCAAGTCGGGGGACGGCGACCCAGGTCGACGACCCGGCGCTAGAGTCCCAGCCAGTAGTTCACCTTGAGGATGAACCGGTCCTCCGCCGGGGCGGCGAAGAGGGCGTCCAGGTCCCGCCCGAAGTCGAAGGTCCCGGTGCCGACGCTCCCCGCCTGGGACCGCTGCCAGACCAGGAAGACGGTGGAGCCAGGCCGGTACTCCCAGCGGAGCACCGCATTGCCCACCAGGGAGCGGACGTTGAAGTCCTCGTCCTCGAAATCCAGGTCGGCACGACCGTCGCCGTCCACGTCCACGTACTGGTCGTCCGCGACGCGGCAGATGGAGCCGCCGCTGCAGACCACTCCGCCGCCCACCTCCATGGCCGTGCCGGGCTCGAAGCTCAGGAAGTCGAAGGACCCGCTGGCGGCGAGCTGCTTGTAGCTCCGGTAGTCGCCGGAGGAGAGGAGCGGCTGCGCGAAGAGCTGGAGCGATAGGTCTGGTGTGAAGATCCAGTCCAGCCGGGTCTCCAGGGAGAAGGTCTGCCGCTCCAGGTCCGCGAAGAAGTAGCGGGATCCGTAGGTGGGCGCATAGTCCAGCCCGTCCGTCGTCCGTGTGGTCACGTACTGGGCTCCGTCCCGCTCCCAGTTCAGGCGCGGCTCCAGGCGGATCTCCACCTGATCGCTGGGCTGGATGTTCACCGACCCGCCCACGGAGGTGCCTCCGCCGGTCCCCCGACGGGCCTCGTCCCAGTCCAGGTTGAGACCGAAGCTCAGCGCCTTTCTGCGGTCCGTGTTCACCCGTACCCCCGCGCGGACGGAGGCGGGCTCCACCATGATGGGACCACCCCGGGTGGCCGAGCGGCTCCTGGCCTCGGGGCTGTAGGAGAGGTCGCCGTTAACCTCCCAGAAGTTGGTCAGCTCCGCCTCGCCCCGGAGGTTGTAGCTTCCGCGCAGCCGCGCGTCGTTCCAGGACGAGATCCGGAAGGCGTCGTCCAGCGCCTCGTGGCTCCAGTTGTGGTAGTTGGAGAAGTTCACGTTGTAGGACCGGTACCAGTCGCCGGGCTCGATCTCCCGATACCCCACCCGGAATCCGGCATCCAGCCGCTCCGCGCTCTGGCTGAAGCCCACGTCGTTGATCTCGAACCCGTCGGTGACCTCGGCGGCCCAGATGGCTCCGGTCCAGTCGCCACGACGTCGCTCCATCTGCAGGCGCCACTCCGCGCCGGTGAGGGCGGTGGCGGTGGAATCCACGCCCAGACGGGTGGCATCAGGCCGTTGGAAGTAGTGGTTCGAGGCCGTCTGGATCTCCAGGAGCGCGTCCTGGCTCCCTCGCACGTGGCTCCCGGCGAAGAACCCCCAGAGGGCCCACTCCCGCTGGTCCCACTGGTGCTCGAAGCGGAGGCCGGCGTTGTAGGCCGTGCCCGGAAGGAAGTCGAAGGAGCCGTCCCCGGGCAGATCCCGGCGCATGCCGGTGACGATTCCGCCGACGCTGGAGGCGCCCTCGTTGAAGTCCTGTTGCAGGCTCACCACCCCGAAGGTGGACCGCGGCTCCACCAGGAACCGCTCCCGGGACCCGCCAGGAAGGACGGCACGCCCGCTCTCTCCGTCGGTGACGGCCGCCAGCGCACCCACCGAGAGACCGGTGGTGGTGCGGCCGGCGAGCTTGGCCGCTCCGAGGATGGTGGCGTTGTCCGGGACCTCCGAGTATACGGCGTCGTCCGGGACGCCGCCCTGGGGTGAACGCCCGATCCGCCGGCTGTAGAAGAGCGAGTTCCGGCCGCCGGAGAGCCCGAAGTCGAAGATCCGCGCATCCTCCACGAAGAAGGGCCGCTGCTCCCGGAAGAACGTCTCGAAGGCCGACAGGTTGATGACCGCCGGATCCGCCTCCACCTGCCCGAAGTCCGGGTTCAGGGTGGCATCCAGGGTGAAGGACGAGCCCAGGCCGTAGGAGAGGTCCACCCCCACCCGCTGGGCGCTCTCGGCACCGTCGAAGAAGGGATCGCCCGGCTCCGAGGGCCCGTTGTAGAGCGAGGTGACGGCGTAGGGGAGGGCCTCGAGCCGCATCGGCGGATCCGGGACGGCCACACCCTCCAGACGGCCGAACTGGCTCACCTGGCCCTGCTGCAGCCGGGAGACGAGGTGCAGGTAGCTGCGCTCGTTGGTGACCACGCGTTCCCGGCGGACGTTGAACCCCCAGCTCTGCACCTCGTCGGAGGCGTCGTATCGGATCTGGGAGAGGGGGATGCGGAGCTCGGCGGTCCAGCCCTTGTCGTCGATCGTGACCTGCGAGGACCAGACGGCATCCCAGGCGTCGTCCTCCCGGTTGTCGTCG
>CAKZOQ010000217.1 GCA_937136445.1 uncultured Gemmatimonadota bacterium | reverse complement strand
GGCGAGGACTTCTACCTCTGCTTCAGCCCCGAGCGGGTGGACCCGGGCAACCAGGTCTGGCACACCAGGAACACGCCCAAGGTCATCGGCGGGGTCACGGAGCGCTGCACCGAGGCCGGGGTGGCGCTCTACAGCCGGTTCATCGATGAGATGGTGGCCGTGTCGTCCACGGAGGCGGCGGAGCTCACCAAGATCCTGGAGAACACCTTTCGGTCGGTGAACATCGGGCTGGTGAACGAGACGGCCATCATCGCCGACCGCCTGGGGGTGAACATCTGGGAGGTCATCGAGGCCGCCGGTACCAAGCCCTTCGGCTTCATGAAGTTCTTCCCCGGACCGGGGCTGGGTGGGCACTGCATCCCCGTGGATCCGCACTATCTCTCCTGGAAGATGCGGACCCTCAACTACAAGACCCGCTTCATCGAGCTCGCGTCGGAGATCAACGCCGAGATGCCCCTCTTCGTGGTGGGGAAGGTACGGGAGGCGTTGAACCGCTCCCGCAAGGCGGTGAACGGGTCCCGGGTGCTCCTCCTGGGCGTCGCCTACAAGCGGGACATCGACGACGTCCGCGAATCTCCCGCCCTGGATGTCCTCCGCCTCCTGGAGGAGGACGGCGCCGAGGTCCGCTACCACGACCCCTACGTAGATGCCTGGCGGGTCAGCGACGATCCCGAAGTGTCGCGGCGAAGCTCCGTGGAGCTCACCGACGAGGAGCTGGAGGGCGCCGACTGCGTGGTGGTCCTCACCGACCACTCGGACTTCGACTACGGGCGGATCCTGCGTGGGTCCGAGGCTCTGGTGGACGCACGCAACGCGGTCCCTGTCGAGGAGGGCCACCTGGCCGACTCCCCCTGGATCCGGAAGCCGGTGCTGGTCTGACGCCACCCGCTGGAACGACCACGGGCCCGCCCCCTGCGAAAGGGGGCGGGCCCGTTCCTGTTCCACGACGTCGCCGGGCTCAGGTCTTGGAAGCCCCGTTTTTCCCTTGCCGCTCCTGCTTCTTCCGCCGCTTCTCGTTGTCGGCGTAGTAGTACTGGTAGTAGTACCCGTACTTGCCGTAGCTCGAGTAGTAGCGGGCGTCCCGGCGGAAGTCCACATCGTTGAGGACGGCGCCCAGGATCGGCGCCCGAACGTTGGCGAGCTGCTCCCTGGCGTAGGCCAGGGCCCCCTTCTCCGTCTTGTTGGCCCGGGCCACCAGCACCACCCCGTCGGCCTTGGTCCCCAGCACCGCCGCGTCCGTCACCACGGTGAGGGGTGCCGAGTCCAGGATCACCAGCTCGAACTCCTCCTCGAGGGTGGCGATGAGGTCCTCCATTGTCTGGGACCCGAGGATTTCCGCCGGGTTCGGGGGGTAGGGACCCGAGGGGAGGAAGTAGAGGGTGCCGCTCTCTCCCAGGTCCACCTCCTGGATGGCGTCGTCCAGCCCGGCCTTGCCGGTGAGCACGTCGGTGAGCCCGGGCTCGCGATGCACCCCGAAGACGTTGTGCAGGATCCCGCGACGCAGATCGGCGTCGATGAGGAGGGTCCGGGTCCCCTGCTGCGCCAGCGTGATGGACAGGTTCGCCGCGCTGGTGGACTTCCCGTCCTGGGGAAGGGGGGAGGTGAAGACCAGCGTCCGGGGGGGATCGTCGGGGTTCGAGAAGGTGAGGTTGGTCCGGAGGCTCCGATAGGCCTCGGAGACCGGATTCCGCGGGTCGCGTCCCGCCACAAGCCGTTCGGCCAGGCCCCCCTCGTGACCGGACGGCCGTCGGCCGTTCACCTGTGCCTCCCGGATCCGCGGGATCATGCCCAGGACCGGCGCGCCGGCCGACTGCTGGATGTCCTCCCGGGTGTGGACGGTGTCGTCCAGGTACTCCCGGGTGAAGGCGATCCCGACGCCCAGCATGCCACCCAGGACCAGGCCCAGGAGCAGGTTCAGGAGGCGGCGGGGCCGGATGGGCTCGGCGGGAAGGACCGCCGGATCCACCACGCGGACCGTGGGGTCCTCCACCGCCTCGAGGATGCGCGCCTCCTGCAGCCGGTTCTGGAGGACGGTGTAGACCTCCTCCAGGACGTTGGTCTGGCGCTGGAGCCGGGCGAGCTGGACCTCGCGGGCCGGAATGCGCTCGAGCTCGATCCCGAAGTCGGCCAGCGTCTCGTCGTAGGCGTTCACCTGTTCGTTGAGGCCCCGCAGATAGGTCAGCGCGGTCTCGCGGAGCTGGGTCTCGACGTCGTTGATGCGCTGGGTCAGCGACTGCACGTCGGGGTCCTGCATGGTCCGACGGCGCAGGAGCTCCGAGCGCTCGGCGTTGGCCGTGTTGAGGTTCCGGAGGAGCTCCGAGATGGCCTGATTCCGTAGTAGCGACGGGAAGGAGATCAGCTTGGTGTAGGGGGAGGGAGCGCCGGGGTCGGCGACCTGCGCCTCCTGCTCGATCTCGTTCACCAGCTGCTGGAGCGCGGCGCGCTCGGCTTCGATGGTGTTGCGTTCGGCCTGCAGGCGGGAGAGCTGGGTCACCTGGCTCTCGGCTTCGGCGGCGATGCTCACCACCTGCTCCTCCTCCCGGAAGGTGGTGAGGACTTCCTCGGCGGTGGCGAGCTGGCGGGAGAGCGTGTCGATCTGCTCTTCCAGGAAGGCCACCGTGCTGGTGGCCTCCGTCTTCCGGATGGCCTGTCCCTGGGCGATGAAGCGGGACGCCAGGGTGTTGGGCACGTGGCGGACGAGCTGGGTGTCCGCCGACTCGTAGCGGACGTTGACGATGGACGCTTCACGGTTCGGCCGGGCCACGCCCAACTGGTTCTGGAGGCGCAGGACCGCCCGGTCGAAGGGGAGCACGACCACCACGATCTCGTCGTGCTCGGAGGCACGCTCGGTGACCGTGAAGGTGGCGCCCGGAAGGGCGGCCCCTTCGTCGGTGGAGACGGTCCCCAGGTCGTTGCCATCCTCCTGATGCGACACGCGGAAGGAGCCGTCCTCCTGCCGCTCGAGGACGTAGACGCCCTCCGGTGCCCACCGCTCGACGAAGAGTCCTTCGATGAGGACGCTCCTCGCCACCCCGCGGGGGCTCGCCACCTGCACCTGGAGTCCGAGGGAGTCCACGACCTCCTCCGCCAGCGTCCGGCTGCGCAGCACCTCCATCTCCGTCTCGACCTCGCTCCCGGACGAGAGATTCTGGAGCACGTCCAGGACCGGGAGCTCCGAGCGGTCCTCGTCGATGCGGATGGACGTGACGGACTCGTAGACCGGGACCTGGTAGAGCGTATACGCCACCGTGGCACCCACGACCACCACCAGGCTGGCGGCGATGACCCACCAGTTCCGGAAGAGGAGGTTGGTGACGTCGCGGAGGTGGATCTCGTCGTCGGGGCGGACGCCGGTCGTGCGGGACTCGTGGTCCATGGGGATCAGCGGAGGAAGAGGGCGATGACGAGGCTCACACTGGCGCTCAGCGTGGCGGCTACGAGCCCCTGGTTTCGACTGATCCAGCTGCGCTCCGGGACGAAGAGCTGGTCACCGGAGCGGATGGGCGACTCGGCGATGGGGGTTTCGGCGGTCACCGTGACGGCCATCTCCTGGCCGTTCCGGATGATCCGGACCTGGTTCGGGTCCCCCTGCGGCGTGGCGCCACCTGCTTGCGCCAGCGCGTCGGCGATGGTGACGGTGGGGTCCAGAAGAAAGAGCCCGGGGTTGTTCACGGACCCGATGACGCGGATCCGCCGAAGCACCGTGACGTCGATGGACGGATTCCGCAGATACTGACGGAAGTCGTCCAGGAGCTGACCCTCCAGCGCCTGCGGGGTGAGGTTCAGCACCTGGTACTCACCGACCCGCGGGAACACGACGATGCCCGATTCGTCCACCGTATACTGCCCGGACATGTCCGGCTCCCGCCAGATCTCGAGGCGGACCACGTCGCCCGGCCGGAGGGGCAGGGTGTCCATGATCGACGACTCCGGCTGCTCCGGAGGTGCCTGCGCCGCAACGGGCGGGGCGGGGAGGGCGGTGGCCAGGAGCGCGGCGGTCAGGATGAAGCGGATGCGCACGAAGATCCTCGGGGTGGTCAGTCTACAGTCGCAGCACGACGAACGACGGCGTGATGTGACTCAAGGTCGCCGCACATCCTGAAGGTACCACCACCGGGGTGGCGCCTACAACGCACCCGGTCGCGGCGCCGTGAGAGTTCTACGCAGCAAGTCGTCCCACCGGTCCACCCCGGCCTCTCGCGAATACGATGCTTCCAGCACGGCTCGGCCCCTTTTGCCCTGCCGGCGACGCAACTCCGGCTCCTGACGGATGCGGGTCAGCGACTCCGCGAGTCGCTCGACGGGATCGTCTCCGGTGGGATCCACCACCGTCCCCATGTCGGCCTCCCGGAGAATACGCGCGGGCTCGGCGTCCGGAGGTCCCACCATGACGGCGGGCCGTCCCGCTGCCATGATGCCGAAGAGCTTGCTGGGGACGGCGATGCCGTTCCACTCCGGTTGGAGGCTGAGAAGGTGGACATCGGCCAGCGGCAGCGACCAGCGTACCTGGTCCCGAGGGACGTAGTCCCTATAGACGGCGTTCCCGATGCGCTCCCTCCGGATGAATTCCTCCAGCTCGGCGCGCCGCGGGCCGCCGCCGACGAAGAGCCAGAGGATCCCGTCGTCGTCCCGCCAGCGCCGCATGACGGCCCGGATCTCGTCGAAGCGGTGACCGAGCCCCGCGTTTCCGGAGTACATGATCACGAACCGCGCCCCCACGTTCCACGGCTTGGCCATGGGGTTCTCTTCCCTGGGCACCGGCTGCACCTCCCCCGGGTCACGCCAGAGAGGGAGGACGTCCAGGCGGGAGGGAGCGGGGGTCTTCTCCCGGATCCGTCGGGCCATGCACCGACCGAGGGCCACCGTGAGGGACGAGCCCCGGAAGAGCCTTCGATCGAGCCGTTCGAGTCCCCGCGCTACCGCCCCGTCCTCTGCCAGCATGCCGTGGGCCAGCTCCGCCTCGGGATGGAGGTCCATCACCCAGAGGCCGTAGGGTCCCGCGGTGCCCAGACGGCGGCCCGCCCATCCCAGGACCCCCAGCAGGGGTGGGGTCGTCAGATAGACGGTGAGATCGGGGGACCCCGACAGCGCCGGGGCCGCCGCCCCGGCGAGGAAGGTGGCGTAGTCGGTGAGCCGGCCCAGGGTGCCGCCGCGTCCCAGGTGCGTGGTCCGCACCCGTGTCACCCGAACGCCCTGCCGTACCTCTTCGTCGGGCAGCCCTCTTCCTCCGGCGCCGTAGGGGGACCGTCCGGTGACCACGTGCACCCGATGTCCCCGCGCGACGAGCCCTTCGGCGAGATCGGTCAGGAACTCACCGGTGGCCGCCACATCCGGCGCGTAGTGCGCGTTCACGAAGCGGAGGTCGAATCCCCGGTTCGCCGGATCGGCGGGGCGGCCAGCAGACCGGGTCTCACTCATAGCCCAGCTCCTCCAGCTCGGACCCGATGATCCGGACCACACGGTCCAGCTCGGCAGGGTCGTGCTCGGTCCAGGAGGACGCCCGCTCCGGACGCACCTGGTCCCGGGCCGTCCTGAGCAGCTGCGGAGCCGCCGGGAGGTCCAGGCCGCGGAGCACCGGGCCCAGGACCGCCCCCGGGTCGGCCACCAGCTCCTCGAAGCGGACGTTCACCACTCGCTCGTCCGGGATTCGCGCGAGATCGCGGCGAAGGGCCGCGACGCTCCGCGCCCACTGCGTCGCACACACCTCCAGGAGGGGGAGGCGGGCCCGGTCCTCGGAGATTCCAGGGTAGCGGGGTCCCCACACCGCCCACTCGGAGCGGGTCCACGGGTTCCGCAGCACCCGCCGGGCCGCCTGCAAGCCATACGACGGCAGGTCGCGGAGGGGGATCTCGAAGGAGGTCAGGCGCCGAACCATGGCGTCGGGGACCGGAGGCGAGGACCACTTCTGGAGCGCGCTGAAGACGGCGTCGCGGCCGTCCCGCACGATGTGGAGGTAGCGTGCGTCGGGGAGCACCGCCTCGACGAAGGGGACCCGGAAGCAGTTGGAGGGCGTCTTCTCGGCGAATCGGGCACCGGGACGTGCCGCGACGTACTGGGCGAACCGCGACCGGATGTAGGCACGGATCCGGGGGGTGGCCTCCCGGGCGGTACGGACGTCGTCGGGGGCGGCGGGTCGTCCGTACTGCCACACGTACTTCGGCTCCACCCAGTAGGCCAGGTCGGGGTGGCGGGACAGGAGGTCACCGACCAGGGTCGTACCGGAGCGGGCGGCTCCGAGGATGACGACGGGGCGATCCAGCTCCAGGCCGCTCACGGGCGACCCCTCGGACGCGGGTCGAGAAGGGCGTCGAGGAAGGCGGTGCGGACGGCATCCGGGGCGAAGCGTTCCCGGTAGCGAGCTCGGGCTGCTCGGGAGAAGGCCGGCCAGGCGGTGCGGTCGGCGAGGGTGGCGAGTCCCGCGGCCAGGGCGGGAGGGTCCACGGGGTCGAGGATGAGGCCGCTGCGGCCGTCCTCCACCATCTCGGGGAGGGCGCCGTGCCGGGTGGCCAGCACCGGCGTGCCGGCTCCGAGGGCCTCGATGACGGCGAGGGGCGCTCCTTCCTCCCGGTAGGTCGATGGGAAGGCGAGGACGTGGGCAGAGGCGAGGAGCGCCCGGATCCGGCTCCGGTCGGACACGGCCCCGTGGACCTCGACCTCGCAGCGGTGGGCCATCCCGGTGGCACGGCGGGTGTACTCGGCCCGGACGGCGTCCGACGGCCAGGCTCCCACCACGTCCACACGGATCTCCCGCCCGGCGGCCTCGGGCGCACCGGCGTCCAGACGTTCGCGCAGGAGGGGGAGGGCCTGCAGGAGACGTTCGTGGCCCTTCTCCGGGAGGGGGTTGGCGAGGAAGAGGATGCGGAAGGGCCCGGTCGTCCTGCGCCTCTTCCGGGCGGCCTCCACCTCCTCGTCGGTGAACCGGGTGCCGTCGCCCGAGGGGTTGGGCACGATCCGCCGCCGGGCCGCCGGGACCCAGCTCGCCTGCGCCGCCAGCGTCCCCGCAATGAAGAGGAACCGGTCCACCCGTCCCAGCAGTGCCTGCCGCGAGGGCGCACGGAAGGGCCCGGACATGGCTCCGGCGAAGCTCCCCTGGTGGATGTGGACGACGAGCTCATCCACGCGGGGCCGGAGGGCCCGCAGAAGGAGGAGGTCGCGGATGGACCCCAGGCCCGAGGACGCCAGGGTCAGGTAGCCCACGTCCCATCGCGCTTCGTCGGCGGTCGTGCTCCGGTGTCCGTCGTCGAGGAGCCCATTCGTGGAGTGGACGATCTCGCTTCGCACGTCCGCCACCCGGCGGAGCTGGGACCAACTGAAGCGTCCGCTGGGACGCTGATGCCGGAGAGGATCGGCCAGGTTCAGGCGTCGGACCTCGGCGACCTCCTCCGCCCACCCGGCGAAGGCCTGCGTCGCCATGGTCTGCCCGGTCAGGGGTGGGGGGAAGGAGGCGACCATGAGCACGCGAGGCTGGGTACCGGAGCGATTCACCTGCCGTCTCCGGATCCGCTCGGAGGACCGTCCACGCGCTCGTCGTCCGAAGGCGGGGGGGCCTCGGGCCACTCCACGCCGTGCCGGTGAAGGACCTCCTCCATCCAGCTCCGGTCGTCGGCGGACAGCGCGGCGCGGCCCGCGCGCTCGGCGCCCTTCCGCACGAAGCGGAAACCGTCCTCGAAATCGGCATCGGCACCGGAGCGCGCCTCGGCGGCCCGAGTGGCTTCGAGGGTGGAGCGGGCCACGGCCGGACCCAGAAGCTCGTCGGGGACGTCGGCGCCGAGGGCGTCCACGAGTCGCCGGAAGCCGGCGTGGGGGTCGGCCCGGAGCTCGCCGTAGCGGACCACCGTCGCCCCCGCGTCCATCCAGGAGCGGGTGTGGCGGGCCCAGCCCTCCACCCCGAAGCGGCCGCCGCGAACGAAGTCGGCGAGGGTCCGACCGGGATTCCGGCTTCCTCCCTGGGCGGCATCGTGGTGGTGGAAGGAGACCATGACGTCGGCGGGGTCACGGACGAGGAGGACCGCCGGTACCCGGCGGAGGAGCGGCCAGGCCGGGGCGTGTGTCTTCACGGTCCGAGGCAGGAGTTCTCCCCAGGGCCAGGGCTCGGAGAGGTCGCTCGCCCCCAGCTCCGGGAGGGTCCGGTTCAGGAGCGGGAAGTCCAGCGGCCGCCCGTCCCAGT
Source organism: uncultured Gemmatimonadota bacterium (assembly GCA_937136445.1). Taxonomy (GTDB): domain Bacteria; phylum Gemmatimonadota; class Gemmatimonadetes; order Longimicrobiales; family Gaopeijiaceae; genus JAJCZZ01. The sequence continues at coordinate 14,221 of CAKZOQ010000217.1, read as the reverse complement.
AGCGCAGACTCACCAGGTTGCAGAGGACGAAGCGGACCCAGGTGCTCCCGGACTTGGGGAAGGCGGCCAGGAGCCGATCCCGCCCGGGGTCCAGGTGCCGGAGGCCGGTGAGCGTCCGGGTGAGCAGGGTCAGGCGGGCCCGGAGGCGGCTCATCGGTCGGACCGCCCCACGAATCCGGCACCGACGAGGGTGTCGGCCAGGGCCTCGGCGCCCCGGTCGTTGAGGTGGATCCGGTCCGAGAAGAGGGCCGGGTCCGTGAGCGTCCGGGAGTCGTCCCGCACCGGGCGTCCGAGCCGGCGTTCCGCCTCCGCCCGCCAGGCGTCGGGGTCGTGCAGCTTGTCCCGGTAGGCGGGGAGGTAGGGCGCCCAGAGGAGCCGCACCTCGGTGCCCGCCGCTTCGGCGGAGTCGAGGACCCGTCGGAGGGCAGCCACGTCGTGGTCCCGGATGGGATTCAACGCCTCGGGCGTCATGGTGTCGGTGGCGGCCAGGAGCGCCGGCGAGATGCTGTACCGATTCACCCACCCCTGGTCGCTCCGGCCGGCGTAGTAGGCCGCCCGGAAGGTGAGGGGCGAGTTGAGGCAGTAGAGGCGCGCGACCCGGCACCCCCACCAGGAGGTGGCGGCCTGGTCCCGGGCCAGGTCGGAGAGACGCTCCGACCAGGCGTAGTAGGGTCGGAAGTCGCCGAGCTGATGGTTGGGCACGCTCAGGAAGCTCACCTCCACCAGGAGCACCTCGGGTGCCTCGTGCCGCTCCAACCAGTCGAACCAGAGGACGCCGGCCAGCTCGGCGGACAGCCCGTTCCAGGTCAACGTCCGCACCTGCCGACCGGTCCGCTCCTCCAGCGCCGGCGCCAGGAGCGCGTTCACCCCGCGCGAGTTCCCCAGGACCAGGACGCGGGCGGGGAGCTCGCCGCGGTAGAGCCGGCTGAATCGGAGCTCGCTGTCCAGGAGGAGCTCCCGCCCCGCCCACGCCATGGCGCGATCACCTGCGAAGGCGAGCGCCGACACCAACCCCACCAGCGCCAGGAGGCGGGTGAAGGCATGGGCGGAGGAGAGCTGCGTCACGGTCGGGGGCACGGACGGAAGGTCGTCAGAACTGGAAGTAGATGAACTGTCCACCATCGAAGGTACCGGCGACGGCGATGAGCCAGAGGAGCGCGGCGTAGGCAGCGACCCGGGTGGCAAGGGAGCGGATCATCAGCCGGCCGAAGGAGATCCGGAAGCTCATCGCTTCCAGCCCCACCAATCCGGCGACCAGAAGGGCGCCCTTGGCGACCTCGGCCCGGAGGATCACACTCCCCGGCGCCCAGCTCCCGATCCCGGCCAGGACCTGCCATGCCGTCGCGAAGTCCGGCGCCCGGAAGAAGACCCACGCGAAGCAGGTCAACGAGAAGACCACCCCCATCTCCATCGCAGCGCGAAGGAACCCGTTCCGAGCGTTGCCCGAACCTTCCGGTCCGGTCCGTGCCGGCCCTCCTACGGTGGAGCCGCCGATCCGCCCGGCCGTCGTACCGAGCTCCCACCACCGGGCGACCCCTCGCTGCAGGACGAGGTAGCCGCCGTGCAGGGCGCCCCAGAAGACGAAGGTCCAGGCCGCGCCGTGCCAGAGCCCGCCCAGGAGCATCGTGATCATGAGGTTGCGCAGGGTTCGGGCCCGACCCGAGCGGCTTCCACCCAGAGGAATGTACAGATAGTCCCGGAGCCATTTCGAGAGCGTGATGTGCCAGCGCGTCCAGAACTCGCTGAAGCTGCGGGCGAAATAGGGCCGATCGAAGTTCCACGGCAGGTGGAATCCCATGATGCGGCCCAACCCGATGGCGATGTCCGAGTAGCCGGAGAAGTCGCAGTAGATCTGGAAGGCGTAGAAGACCACCCCCACCAGGAGCATGGGACCCCCCAGGACGCCCGGTTCGGCGAACACCCGGTCCACGACCGGTGCCAGGGAGTCGGCGACGGCCACCTTCTTGGCGAACCCCAGGAGGATCAGGCCCACCCCGATGGTGAGGTCCTCGGAACGCCATCGCGGTCCGCGCCGGAGCTGGGGCAGGAGGTGCGACGCCCGGACGATGGGGCCCGCCACGAGCTGCGGGAAGAAGGCCACGAAGGTCGCGAAGCGGAGAAGGCTCCGCTCCACCTCGATCCGCTCCCGGTACAGATCCAGGGTGTAGCTCATCGTCTGGAAGGTGTAGAACGACACCCCGACGGGGAGGACGATGTCCAGGGTGAACGCACCGGGCTCGAACCCCACCGACCGCGCCAACGCCACGAAGGACTCGGAGAAGAACCCGGCGTATTTGAAGAAGCCCAGGATGCCCAGGTTGGTGACCACGCTGAGGGTGACCCAGCGACGGCGGAGGGTCGGGTCTTCCTCGGCCCCGAGCTTCCGGCCCACGGTGTAGTCCACCAGGGTGGAGAGGAGGATGAGGGCCAGGAAGCGGGCATCCCACCACCCGTAGAAGACGTAGGAGCCGGCCAGGGTCCACGCCGTGCGGGTTCTGCCCCGGAGGAGGGCGAACCCGAGGAGGAACGTGGGGAGGAAGACCAGGAAGGCCAGGCTGTTGAAGAGCATCTAGCCGTCGGCCGGCGGATCGGGTGGGGGGCAGAAGGACGGTCGGTCGGGGCGCCGGTCCCGGGGAAGACGGCCGAGGAGGGAGGCCGTGCGGTCCCGGCTGGGCGCGAAGGCGGCCTCCAGGCGGGCGCGCAGGGACTCGGGGAGCGCCGCCGTGGGTTCCACCCGACCGGGGAGGAGGCGCTGGATCCGATCCAGGAGGGCGGCCCAGGGTCGGTTGCGCGGGGCCAGCCGTTCCAGCCGGGCGAGCCAGGGCCGGTAGGTATTCCGCTTGGGCCGCTCGTCCAGCTTCTCCGGGCGGTGGTCACCCACCCCTAGGAAGCGCCAGATGGCAGAGAGGGGCCCCTCCGGCGAGCGGGCCAGGGCGGCATAGTCCAGGACGAGGAGCCGGTCCGGCGGGACGGCCTCGGTGATCCAGCGCTCCAACTGCACGTCGTAGCAGCCCCGCGCCACCAGCTCCTCCGGCTCTCCGGGGGTGGGCCAGACCTCGGCGTGCCGACCGGCATCGGTGCGCTCCAGCCAATCCGCGCCCGCCTCCAGGTCGGCGGCCAGCGTACGGGAGCCCGGCAGGGTGCCCTTGCGCCGGTACCAGGTCCATGCGGAGACCGCACGCCCCACGGGATCGCGGAGGGAGACCACCACCTGCACGTCCGGCAGGAGGCGCGCCACCTCCCGGGGCGACGCCGGATCGTACAGGTACTCCACCGAGACGTCGCCGAGGAGAGGGCGGCGGGGCTGCGCCGAAGTGGCCGCGTGACCCGCCCGACCCACGAGCTCCAGATACCAGGCGTCGCCGCGCTCCCGGTGGATCGCCCCGCCGAGGTACTCCACCTCCCGCTTCCGGTCCGGGAGCCGAAGCTCCGGGTGGTCGGCCAGGCAGAGGTAGAGCCAGGAGGTGGCGCACTTCTGAGCGCCGGCCACCAGGAACATCAGGCTCCTCCGGTGAGCCAGCGCTCGACGGTGTCCACCCGGTCGTCCCACCGGAAGTGCTCCGAGGCCAGCCTCCGGGCCTCCCGGGCGACGGCCATCCGGCGGGGTTCGTCGTTCAGGAGCCGGCTGGCCACCTCCGCCAGGTCGTCCCAGCCCTCGGCGACGACCCCGTGGACCCCGGGCTCGAAGCCCGGGAGATCGTGGAAGGCGGTGGGGTCGCCCACCACCGGGACTCCGGCGGCCATGGCCTCCGCCACCTTGTTGATGCGCCCGTGCCCTTTGAAGACGGGGGCCAGGAGGAGCCGGAGGGGCTGATACACGTCGGCGAGCTCCGCGACGAAGCCACGACCCAGGATCCCGGCCTCCGGAGCGTCCAGGTCGCGGCTCCCGGGGCCAGCCGCCAGAAGTCGGAGGTCGGGATGGTCGGCGCGGATCCGGGGCCACACCTCCTCCAGAAGGCGCCGGGTGGTCCACCGGTAGTGCTGCGTGGAGGTGTCGCCGACCCATCCGCAGGCCTCGGCCTCCCGATGGAGGGGCAGGCCGAAGAGCTCGTCGGACACCCCGTTCGGGAGCACGACCACCTGGTATCGGTCGAGGCCCAGCTCCTCCCGCGCCACCCGGGCATCGGTGGCGCTCTGCACCACCACGCGGTCGCTTTCTGCCAGGAGCCGCGCCTCGGCGCGCGAGAGGCCGAGGTGGGGCGACCACGCCGTCGGCCCCCGTTGCCGGCGCTCCCGGACGACCCCGGTCCAGATGTCGTTCACCGCCGCCACCAGCGGCACGCCGGCCCACCCCGCCGCCGCCCGAAGCTGCAGGGCGGCGGAGAGGCAGTTCCTCGGGGTGGCCCAGATCAGGTCGGGGGCCGGGCCGTCCCAGACCGGGTCGGACGCCAGGTCCCACCGGTCGAAGGCGGGACGACCGACCAGGAGCTGCCCGAGGACCCGGCTGGGGAAGGGCCGCGTGCGGAGGGGGACCCTCTGGATTCGGTCCACCGCGGCTCGCGTCTCCTCCACCCCCTCCCGTGGGACCTCCGGAGCGTCCAGCCACGCCACCTCCACCCGGTGGCCACGTGCCCGGAGGGCGGCGCTCAGCGACGCCGGAGGGAGCGTGACGCCGTTGCGGGCGGGGAAGGGGAGGTGGACGCCGGCGACGAGGAATCCCGCCATCATCGGAGCACGGAATAGAGTGGCTTCAGCGACGCGTTGAGGACCAGGATCTCCGCCACCGTGATGACGAGGATCGGCGCCAGGTAGTCGGCGTTCCCGGACATGGTCCAGAAGATGATTCCGTTCACGCCGACGTAGCGCAGCAGGAAACGGGCGTCCCCGCTCCTCATCCGCTCCACCAGGCAGAAGTAGAGGGCCCAGCCCAGCCCGAAGAGGAAGACGATGCCCACCCCGCCCACGGGCCCGCCCATCAGGCGGCTGGCGGCGAAGAGCCCGACGCCACCGGAGTGACGCAGATCCTCGGGATGGCCGATGAGGTAGGTGCTCACCGCCCGCCCGCTGGAGATGGAGCCGGCGCCGCGGTCCAACGGGATCAGCCGACCCTGCACACGCTCCACCGTCTCGGCGAAGGCGAAGACCTGCAACAGCTCCGGCGGGATCCGAGCCTCGATGGCCAGAACCCCGTCGAAGCCGATGAACCGGGAGGAGATCCAGGCGGAGAGGAACGCCGCCTGATCCGGTCGGGCCATCTCGACCAGGCCCTCCACCATGGCCGGGACCGCACCCATGTCGTAGCCGTCCGTCTGCACGTGCCGGCGGAGGGACATGGCCATGGGGAAGCTCACTGCCAGGACCACCAGGCCCGCCGCAGCGAGGACGGCCGCCCGGCCCAGCCGGATCCGGAAGTCTCCGCGGAAGGCGAGGTAGAAGACGAAGAGCGCCAGGAGGATCTGGGCCAGAAAGGCCTTGCTGCCCTGAAGCAGCCCCAGGGCGCCCATGGCCACCAGGAGCCCGACCTGGAGCCAGCGTTCCGGCGGCCGCATGGCCCGGTGGTACTTGGCCAGGTAGAGCACCACCAGCCCGTAGATGAGGTAGTCCGGGAGGAAGCGACCGATGATGGAGAGGATGGGATTGGGCTCGCCGGAGCGGAACCCCACGCCGAAGGCCAGCAGGAAGACGGCCTTGAAGGCCACGGCGAAGACCAGCCCCAGGGTGACGACCGTGCGCATCCGGAAGAGGAGGGGGGCCTCGCCCGGTTCGTCCTCACGCCCCGTCGCCTCCTCGAGGCGCCCCGTGGGCAGCTTCCCCCAGATCCGATATCCCAGGACCAGGCCGGAGAGGAGCATGAACCCCATGACGGCGATGCGGAGGAGGGCCGAGGTGACGAGCTCCTCGTTCACCGCCGTGATCCTCGGGTACAGGAAGTCCTCGGGCTGCATCGAAAGGACCAGCGGCCGGATGAGGTGGGTGAGCCAGACGGTGCCCGACGCCAGGAGAACCGTGTAGTAGAACCGGTCGGGCACCCGGTAGAGGTGGAGCGGGATCAGGATGCCCACCGTGGCTGCCAGGTAGGCCAGCCCGACCCGCAGGTCCTGGAACAGCACGATGACGCAGGAGAGGAGGAGGACGCCGGTGAGGTAGTGGGAGATCCGGAACGCCGTGGGGAGAGTGCCGCGTCGCATGGAGCTAGCGGCGGGCGAGCGCGTCGAGGAAGCGGCCCGCATCCAGCCCGTCGCCGTCGCGACCGGCCTCCCTCAGGGCCGCCTTGAGGCGATCCACGGGCCGTTCCCACCACCGGGCCTCCAGAAGGCGGCCCACCACCTCCTCGGGGAAGCGGAGTCGGATGCCCCGGGCCGGGACTCCGGCGACGATGGTGTAGGGGGGAACGGAGTCGCGAACCACGGCCCCCGCCGCCACCACGGAGCCCACCCCCAACCGGCAGCCCTTGAGGACCACGGCACCGCTCCCTACCCAGACGTCGGCATCGAGGCGGGTGCGCTCGGCGTTCCGGCGGTGCACTCGATCCAACTCGGACGGGGGGTAGAGGGTCTCGCAGGTGGTCACGTTCTCCAGGAGGTGCTCGTTGGGACCGATCTGCGCGGCGGGACCGATGGAGCAGAAGGGTCCCACGTCGGCGTGGTAGATGTGCGCGTAGCTGTTGACGTAGCAGCACGCCCCGAGGGTCGAACGCCGGACCACGGCCCCATCCCGGACGATGCTCTCGCGCCCCACCGAGGTGTCCAGCGAGATGTGCGGGGTGTGGACCCGCGCGCCGTGGCGGACGGCGTAGTACACGCGCCTCAGGAGCCGCTGAGGCAGCAGGCTAGACGACATGGATCTGCGGATGGCGGGGGCTCCGGCCCAGATGGGGGCCGTGAAGGGGACGGCAGAGAAAAATCTTAGAGGATCCCCCGCGTTGCGACAGGGGACGCCATCCCGTCGGGCGCCGACTCAACCGTCGCCGGACACCCGCTCCATCCAGAGGCTCTGTCCCTTGTTCGGGAGGTAGACCACCTCACCACCCGGCCCGGGGCGGGTCTCGTGAAGTTCCAGGCAGAGCGGCATGTGCTCCTGGTACCACGATTCGTGGAGGTCCTCCATGAAGGAGGTGAAGAGCACGATGTGGAAGCGGGTGTTGAACTGGAGGAAGGCGCGGAGGAGGTAGGCCTCGTTCCAGCTCCGGCCTTCCTCGAGCCACTGCCGGGGGTATTCGAAGCCGGCGAAGACGTCGTGCACGTGGACGGTCACGCCGGGGTCCAGCCGCGGGAGCACCTCGAAGAAGAGGTGGAGGACGTCGCTCCCCATCCGGGCCACGTGGGACGAGTCGATGAAGAGGAGATCGCCGGCCTCCAGGGCGTCGAAGGGCGCCATCTCCACCTCCTGGACCACGTCCTCCACGATCCGCAGGCGAGGATCCTGGAAGTCGGAGTCGTGGAGCAGGTACTCGAGCCGTTCCGGGAAGGGCTCGATGAGCGTGAGGGATTCCAGCGGCCAGGGGTGCTGCTCCAGGGTGTCCAGCATCAGGGCGGAGGAGTAGCCCGAGCCCACCTCCACGATGCGCCGGGGACGCAGGTGTCGGAGCATGCAGAAGAGGGTGACGGCGTCGGAGTTGGTATACTGCCGGTTCTGAAGGAAGTACCGCCGCTCCTCGCTGCGAACTCCAGGCGCGTCGAACTCCGGGTAGAAGACGGCCAGCTCCTCCAGAAGCGCGCTCTGGGCTTCCTCCCGGAGATCCACTCCGGGTACGTCGCGCTCGCCGTGGCCCGGCCGCCAGAAGCGCTCCACCTCGTCCGGTGTGACCACCGGGCTGTAGAAGTGCCCCGGGGGGTACTTGGCGAAGATCGGGAGGTTCTTCAGGGTGTCCCGGTAGGGAGTCAGCCGGCGCTTCACGCGCTCGAGGATGGTGCGTTGCATCGTGCCCGGGCTTGTCTGAGGTTTGTCGCGGTCGACGGACTCCGGACGCGCTACCAGCAGCCCCTTCCGCTCTCTTCCTACATGGTCCTCGAAGCTACACTGCCCCACGACCATCTCACAATGCGGGAGCTGGCGGGGCGCTTCAGCTTCCGGAAGGTCTCGGATCGACGACTCGTCTTCACCCGCTTCGTCCTCGACGAGGTTCGGCGACTGCGGTCCGAAGGCCTCGAATCGATCCGTTGCCTGGACATCGGGTCGGGGCGGGGGATGGCGCGGGATCCGAGGTATGTCGCGGCCATCGGAGCGGAGGTGGACCACCTGGTGGGGGTCGAGCCGGACGACACGCTGGAGCGATCCGACACCCCGTTCGAGGAGCTGCACCCGACCCTGCTCCAGGACGCGCCGCTGGAGCCGGGAAGCATCCACGTGGCCTACGCCTTCATGGTGATGGAGCACGTGGCCGAGCCGCGAGCCTTCCTGGAAGCGGTCCACCGGGTCCTCCACCCGCAGGGCGTCTTCCTCTTCCTGACGCCCAACGGCCGCCACTACTTCGTCCGCATCGCCGCCACCCTGCATCGTCTGGGGCTCGACGAGATGGTCCTGCACAGAGTCCGGCGTCGGCAGGTGGGCGCCTACCACTATCCGGTCCACTACCGGTTCAACCACCCCGACCGCATCCGGCGGCTGGCCGGCGAGGTCGGCTTCGGGGACGTCTCCCTCGCCTTCTTCGAGGGGTGGGAGGCCCACCACTACTTCCCGGGCGTCTTCCGTCCCCTCTACACCGGTCTCTCGGCGCTGCAGCGCACCCGTCAGAAGCCCGAGGTGCTCCTCAACCTGGTCGGCCGCCTGGTGCCTTGAGGCCGTACCAACCCCACCGGTTTCGCAGGTGCATGAGGCGGTGCACGGCCGAGCGCCGAGCGAGTCGCAGGCGAAGCCCTGGCGGGATGGTCCCCGGCGCCCCGTCCACGACCCGGCGTACGATGTCGCCTTCGGCCTCCGAGAGGGTCCGACGCCACTTCTCGGACTCGTCGTCCTCCTGGATGATGCCCAGTCCTTCCTCGCGCTGCATGAGCTCCCCGTCTCCGAACGACGAGTCCCGCATGCCGGGCCGCAGCATCGCCGCCTCGAAGGTCTCGCCCACGTAGTCCGCGACGCCGCGGAGGACGGCTTCGGGGCGCGCCACCAGCTCTTCGTAGCGAACCTCCCATACCTGACCGCGTGCGACCGCCCGGGCTCCGGCCCGCACGCTGGCCCGGACCTGGACCAGCGCGGCGACCAGGTCGTCGGGAAGGAGCGGGCTCCGGAGGTAGGAGGCGACGACGTTTCGGCTCTCCCGCCGGACGAAGATGATCCGCGCCCGGGGGAAGAGCTGGAGGATGTTGTCCACGTAGAGCACGTGGAGGGGCGTCTTCTCGCCCCAGCGGGGCTTGCCCTCGGCCTTCGCCGGGGCACTCAGGAGGAGGCGGGCGAGGGCCCGGTAGTCCGGCGGTCGGCGGGTACGGATCTCCTCCACGAGCCGGTCGCGCAGGGGCAGGAGGTCGTCCATGGTCGGGTCGCCGGAGCGCAGGAGCTCGTCGACGAGGGCGTCGGCCCGGTCGGGGAAGGCCCGGGGCGGCACCAACCGACGATTCCCGTAGATGGAGATGAAGAAGCCGGTCTCGGGCCCGATGTGGAGCCGACTGTGGCGCGACAGGCAGAATCGGACCAGGTGGGTGCCCGATCGTGGGGCCCCGACCACGAAGATCGGGGGAGGCCCGGCGGAGGGAGCATCAGCCATGGCCGCCTCCATCCTCGGGTCCCTTCCGGAGGATCGCCCGCACCACCACCACCATCACGAGATTCCAGCCGGCCATCACCCCGGCGGAGACGACCGCCGTGCCCAGCACCCCGAAGCGGGGAGTCGCCCAGAGGACGCCGGCCGCCAGCGTCGCGAGGGCCCCGGCGAGGACCAGGGCGGTGGTGCGGGCGTGCCCGGTGAGGGTCGCCAGGAGGGCCACGGGCCCGCAGGCGGCGTTGACCAGCTGTCCTCCGGCGAAGACCAGGAGCATGGGGTAGGCGGCGGGGAACTCGGGGCCGAACCAGCCCAGGATCCAGCGGCCGAAGAGAGCGAAGGCGAGGACGGGCGGAAGGGTGGCGGCCGTGGCCAACAGGGCCGCCCGGCGGGTCAGCGCAGCGAGCTCCCGGCTGCGTCCCGCCCGATAGAGCCGGGAGAAGTCCGGGGCGACCGCCGAGTTCACGGCCAGGAGCCCGAACCCGAGGAGGGCCGCAACCCGGCGAGCGAGGGCGAAGAGGCCCACGTCGCCGGGGTCGGCCAGGCTGCCCAGGAGGAGGGTATCGACCTGGGCCAGGAGGGCGGTGAGGCCGGTGACCAGGCCCAGCCCCAGGCTCGTGCGGATCCAGTCGGAGGTGCGGAGGTCGGGGTCGGCGGAGCGTACGGGGGTGGGGACCGTGGCCCGCATCAGGCGAAGGGCGAGGAGGGCCGCCACGATGAGCGCGAGGAGGTGGAGCGCCACGGCCCGCGGGGCACCGGAAGACCCCCCGATCCATCCCAGCGCCGCTCCCGCGCTGGCCCCGGCGAGGAGCACGCCGGGCCGGACCACCTCGCCGGGCACGAAGGCCGCCACCCTGCGGCCCAGCGCCCGCAGGCGCCCCTGATCCACCAGCACCATCGTCCAGGGCAGCAGCCCCACGGTGGCCACGAGGATGCTCGCGCGGACGAAGCCGGGCTCCATCACGAGGACGACCCCGGCCGCCGCCGCTCCGGAGAGGAGCACCGCCGCCAGCGCAGGGACGCGTCGGCTCACCCGGAGGAAGCCGGCGAGCCCCCGCCGGTCGTCATCGTCGAGCAGGAGCGGAGCGATCCGCAGCGACGAGATGTCGAACCCCATCCGGCTGAAGACCAGGAGGGCGTTCAGGAGCGCCATGGCCAGGGCATAGGCCCCCAGGCCGTCCGCGCCCAGCGCCCGGGCCAGGACGAGCTGGGCCCCGAAGGCCAGCCCCGTCCCCCCGATCTTCACCGCCAGGATGCCGGCTGCGTCGCCGTGGAGACGCGCGAAGACCGAGGTGGCGCGGGGTTCGCTCACCGCCGCCCGGGCATCCAGCTCACCGCCGCCTCGACGCGCAGATTCCGCGCCCAGCCGAAGCCAGGCTCCACTCCTTCGGCGTCCGCCTGCTGACTGAAGTCGGCCCAGAGCCGATTCCGCCGAAGCTGGGCGTCGGCCTCCAGATGGAGGCGCAGCGCACCCAGCGGCCGGGCGTGGCGGAGCCCCAGCGTGAGCTCGACGTCGTGGCCGTCCGAACCGCCGACGGGGCTGAGGGAACGGACGTAGGCGTCGTCGTCCCACCGCACCCGCTCCAGGGAAAGCCCCCAGAGACGACCCGCCTGGAGGAGGTCGAGGGCCACCCTCTGGGCATCGGAGCCCGGACCCACCGGCGACCCCAGGAGCTGACCGCGGTGGGTATGGCCCTGCCGGAGGAAGGCGTGGGTGTAGAAGGAGGCGTTCCGGGACCGGGGGCTGTCGTCCTGGATCCGGGGCTCCTCGTTGGTGAGGTGCGTCAGCTCACCGGAGAACCGCACCAGCCCGTCGGCGCCCCACCGGGCCACCTGCTGCACCCCGGCGGACCAGGCCTGCGTGTGGTCCGGCTCCGACAGAAAGTCGTTGGTGTCGAACGAGTAGTCGTCCCGCCCCCACTCGACCCAGGCCTCGAAGCCGGACCCGGGGACGGCCCAGTGGGCGAAGAGGCTCCCCAGGCCGTTGCCGGAGACGTTCCCTTCCGAGTCCTCGCCCTCGGTGGGTGTCTGGAGGAAGGCCCAGAGGTCGCCCGCCTGGAGGTCGGAGGCGTCGGAGTGCACCAGCGAGGCGGCGCCCACCGAGAATCCAGGGAAGACCGAAGGTCGAAAGGAGACGACGATGCCACTCAGGAGGCGCCGGTCGTTGTCGCCATCGTCGTCGAAGTGGTCGGACTCGTCGAGCAGTCCCCAGAGGAGCTGGCCGCGGAGGGTTCCGAGACCACCGAGCCGAAGCCCACGGAGGGTCGAGAGCGAGAGGTGCGGCACCCCGGGCGCCGAGGGCCCCAGGAGGAGGGGATAGGCGAGGCTCGGGCCCCAGACCACCTGCTCACTGGAGAGGGCGAGCTCCACGGCCCCGAGATCCAGGGCCAGGCGGCTCTCGCCCGGACCCAGCCAGACCAGGGATTCGTCGCCGTGGCGCTGGGGCCAGTCGATGCGGCGGGCGTGCCAGGGGTAGGCGTAGCGGTCGCGGTCCACGAGGAGCGTGTCGTAGACGGCGTAGGGCCGATTCTCCGCGAAGGCGAGCTCCGGTCGTAGCTCGAGGGTCAGGGCCCCCGACCGGTAGGATACCCCGCCCCGGAGCGTTCCGGAGAGGCCCTTCCCGGTCCACTGGAGCCCGTTGGCGCGCTCCACCGGCCACGCGGTCGTTCCGGTGAGGCGTGCGTGCGCCGGAAGGGCGCGCAGACCCGACGTCACCAGAGCCGCGTCGGCGGTCCACCCGTCGAGCCAGGGGGCCTCGCCGCACAGGGGGGTCCTCCCCAACGACGCCGCGGTGCTCCATGTGCGGTCGGGCGCGTCCACCTCGGCGTCCAGCGACGGGAGACGACGAAGCATGGCATCCACCGACTCCAGGCTCTCCGGGACGAGGCGGACCGGGTCCTCGCAGGCGGCAGGCGACACCTCCTCCTGGGCGGTCGCAGGCACGGCGATGGCCAGACCCACCCCGGCGAGGAGGACGAGGAGGCTCGAGGGGACGCGGAGATCGACCACGGAGATGGAAGGCTCGGGCGGAGTCGGGTGGGTCGTGCGGGACACCGGGAGAAGATAGGCGCCGGCCCGAGTGGGACGAACCCTGACATCCTCCCGCGTCCTGTCGGCGAGCGGCCTGTTGGCAAGAAGCCTGCGGACGCGTAGGATTCTCCGGGCGGATCGGCCTGCGTCCGGTCCGCTCTCCCGCCGCGACGCGTTGGGCGGGGTCCGGTCCCCCCCAACCTGGCCTGGCAACGCTTTGATCATCGAAGGAAGACGCAGAGTGATGCTCTTCCTGGGCGACGTGGTGCTGCTCGCCCTCGTGGGAGCCCTCCTCCAGGCGTGGCTCGCACCGGGTGTCGAGGCCTGGCGCATGGCCGTCTCCCTGGCCGCCTTCCCCCCGGTGCTCTACATCAGCGGCCTCTACGAACGGCGAGACCTCCCGCTGGACGGCCACTATCTGGCCCAGGCCGCCACCGCGGGGCTCATCATCATGGGGGTCCTCGCGGTGCTCTTCTACTGGGTGCCGGTGCTGGAGCTCCCCCGCCGCCTCCTCCCCGCGGAGATCGTCGCCGTACTCCTGGCGCTCCCCTCCTGGCGGATGCTGAGCGCCCGGGTCGTGGGGCGGGTCAATGGCCCGGTCCGCCTGGTCGTCCACGGCGACGGGCCCGCCGCCGACGCTCTGGTGGAGGCCGTCCGCGACCACGGCGACTACGTGGTCGAGAACCCGGTGGCGGCGGTGGCCAACGGCGTGCCGGTCTCCCAGGGCGTGGTGGCCGACGCCACCAACGGTGCCGGTCCGAGCCTGCCGTCGGGGGAGCTTCTGGGGCTGGCTCGCCGCGGCTACCACGTCACCGACATGGTGAACGTCTATGAGCAGGCCACCGGCCGCCTGCCCACCGAGCACCTCTCCCATCAATGGCTGCTCTCCGAGCTCCAACCCATCCGTGGCCCCGCCTATGCCCGGATCCGTCGGGCCATCGACGTGGTGGGGTCACTTCTGATTCTGGCCGTGCTGGGGATCCCCACGGTGTTCGTCGCCCTCCTCCAGAGGTTGGAGGATCGGGGACCCATCTTCTTCACCCAGCTCCGTGTGGGTCGGGACGAACGACCCTTCCGGATCTACAAGCTTCGGACCATGCGGGTGGGGGCCGATCGAAACGGTCCCCTCTGGACCGTCGAGGGCGATCCCCGGATCACCCGCGTGGGCCGATTGGCCCGGCTCCTGCGCCTCGACGAGGTGCCGCAGCTCTGGAACGTCCTTCGCGGGGAGATGTGCCTGGTGGGCCCGCGACCCGAGGCCCTGGGCCTCGTGCGGCAGTACGAGTCCCAGATCCCCAACTACCACCTGCGGCACCTGGTGAAGCCGGGCGTGACGGGGTGGGCCCAGATCTGCTTCGAGAACACGTCGTCGGTGGAAGCCGTGAAGCGAAAGCTCGAATACGACCTCTACTACATCCGCCACATGGGCCCCGTGTTCGATCTCCGGATCATGCTGCGGACCGTGGCGGTGGTGCTCTCGGGGAAGGGCAGCCGGTAGCCTCGCACCGACCGGCGTTCTGCCGGCCGGCTCGGAGGTCGGAGGCTGGGTCGGGAACTCCT
>CAKZOQ010000216.1 GCA_937136445.1 uncultured Gemmatimonadota bacterium | reverse complement strand
GTAGATGGACTTGGGATGCCACTGGAGGTCGAGGGCCACGTACAGGGGGCTCGCCCCGGCGACGCTGGTCAGATTCGGGTCACCGCCCCGATCCAGGAGCTCGCGTGCCAGGTCGAAGTGCCCGTTGATGACGGCGAGGAGCATGGGGCTGGATCGGTCCCCCTCGGTGACCCGGTTCACGTCCACACCCTCGGCCAGGAGGCGGAGGGCCGTCTCCGTCCCCCCCTCCCGGGCGGCGAAGTGGAGGGGGGTCAGTCCCCCCTTCTTCCCCACCAGTTCGTCGTAGCTCAGAGGCTCGGGCTCCGTCGCTTCCTCGTCCTCGCCGGCCTCCTCCTCTTCGTCGTCGGAGTTCTCCTGGAAGGCCTCGATGGTCCGTTCCACCCCCACGTCCTCCAGGGATACGTCCTCCCCGGCCTCCTCCGCATCGCGAAGCGCCGTCACGGCGTCTACGCGAAGGTTCCTGAGCCGGAGGCGACGCTCGTCGGCCTCGGCACGGGCGGCGATGTCTTCCACGCGGGAGAAGAGGCTCGGATCCGCCCCGCCGGCCAGGAGCCGTTCCACCACGGCCACGTGATCCTCGGCGGCCGCCCACATGAGCGGGGTCTGGTCGTACGCCCGCTCCCGCGCGTCCACTTCGGCACCTCCGGCCAGGAGGGCCTCCACCGTGGACACGATCCCGGACCCAGCGGCGAAGTGGAGGGCCGTCGCCCCGTGTCGGCTCCCGGCGTCCAGAGCCGCTCCATCCTCCACCAGGAGGGTCACGGTGCCGGTCTGGCCGGCCCGCGCGGCCAGATGGAGCGGGGTGTAGTGGCCGTTCCTGGTCCGGGCACCGGGGTTGGCGTCGGCGAAGAGGAGCATCTCGGTGAGCTCCACATCGCCGCGCTCCGCCGCCCAGTGGAGGGCGGTCATCCCGTCGGCCTGGGACGCGTTCACGTCCGCGCCTCGCCGGAGCATCTCCCGGACGGCATCCAGGTCGCCCCGCTGGGCGGCGTCGGCCACCGGGGCGTCCGGCGGGCCGGCCGCCAGGAACACCAGCGGCAGGAGCAGCAGGAACAGGGGCTTCCTCGTCACCAGGGTCTTCATCCGCATCTCCGGTCCGTCTCCTCTCCGTCAGCCGTGGGTGGCCTGGGCGGCGTTCGAGACGCGCGGCGGGCTCAGGGGGAGGGATCCGGTGCTGTCGCCGAAGCCCTCCAGATCGTCGTGGCCGAGCCCGTGGAGCAGGCTCAGCATGGCGTTGGCCATAGGCGTGCCGTCGGGTGCCTGGACGTGCAGCCCACCCTCCAGGGCGCCGTTCCCACCGCCCACCACGAAGAGGGGGCACCGTCGGTGGTTGTGGACGTTGGGATCGCCCATGGCGGAGCCGTACAGGATGACGCTCTTGTCCAGGAGGTTCGTGTCCCCCTCCATGGTGTTCCGGAGCTTCTCCAGGAGGTACGGCACCATGCTGACATGGTACTTGTTGATCTCCTGGAAGGTGAGGATGGCCTCCTCCCGACCGCCGTGGTGCGAGGCCGGGTGGAAGGCGACGTCCACCCCGCTCCCTGGGTAGACCCGACCGGAGCCGTCCCGGCCCATCTTGAAGGTGAAGGTCCGGGTGATGTCGGCCTGGAAGGCCAGCACCTGGAGATCGAACATGAGCTCCACGTGCTCCCGGAAGGAATCGGGAATCCCGGCAGGCGCTTCGGGCATCTCCCGCTCTTCACCGCTCTGGTTCCGCTGCTCCGTCATCTGGATGCGTCGCTCCAGCTCCCGGATTTCCTGGGTGTAGCGCTCGAGCCGGCGGATGTCCTCGGCTCCGAGCTGCCGCTTGAGGCCGGCCATCTCCTCGGCGATCCAGTCGAGGAGGCTCGCGCTCTCCCGGCGGCGCAACGCCCGCTCCTCCCGCGTGCCTCCGGCCCCGAACATCTTGTCGAAGGCCGCCCGCGGATCCCGGACCATGGGGAGGGGCTCCGTGGGGGACGCCCAACTCAGCGAGTCGGTGTACACGCAGTTGTAGCCGTAGGCGCACCCCCCGGCCTGATCGACGTTCTCGATGCAGAGCTGCATGGAGGGGATGGGGTTGTCCCGCCCGAACCGCTCGGCGAAGAGCTGGTCCATGGAGGTGCCCTGAAAGACGTCGGACCCCTCGGTGATCTTCGAGTGGGACTGGGTCAGGAAGGTGGCGGTGGAGCGAAAATGGTCCCCGCCGATCTCTGCCGGCTGGAAGGCGTCCGCCATCCGCACGTCGGTGTTGCTGATGATGGTGAGCTGGTCCCGGTAGGGCTCCAGCGACTCCAGCGCCGTACCCGTCAGATCGAAGGCCCGCCCGATGCCGGAGGGCGACCAGAGATTCCGGCTGGCACCCCACTCGTTGGACCCCGCCGCCCCGTGGACCATCTCGATCCCGACGAAGCGGGTCTTGTCCAGCTCCCGGGCCAGGGTAGAGGCCCCGGCGAGGCGGCCGGCGGGGATCATGGCGTCCAGAAGGGGGAGGGCGACGGTCGCGCCGAGACCCCGAAGGAAGGTGCGGCGGGGAAGCGCCGTTCCGGTGATGAAGTGCATGATGGTCTATCTCCTCGGGATACGGGTCACTGCTGGTGGTCGTCGCTGTCTGTGGCCGCCGTGGCCTGCTGCATCCGGAAGGCGTCGCTCTCGACGACCCCGAGGATGAACGCCGACATGCGGTGATCCTCCTCGGCGGCTCGTTGGGCGATGGCACGGACGGTCGGCTGATCGAAGGCCTCCACGCGACGTCCCAGGGCGTAGGCCATGAGGTTCTCGGTGAAGGTCCGGATGAGGGGGATGGGGCGGCTCAGGAGGGCCACCCGGAGGTCGCCCGCGCCGGCGATGGGAGTGCCGTCGTAGAGCTCGCCGGACGCGTCCACCGGCGTCCCTTCCTCCCGGATCCGCCAGGCACCCGTCACGTCGAAGTGCTCCAGCGCCAGGCCGATGGGGTCGATGAGGCTGTGGCAGGAGCTGCAGCTCGGGTTGCGTCGGTGCATCTCCAGCCGCTCGGCCGTGGTGATGGTCCGGCCGTCGTCGGTGGCCTCCTCGGTATCCTCCAGCGGCGGCACATTCGGGGGCGGCGGCGGGGGCGGCGTCCCCATGAGGACCTCCATGATCCACTTGCCGCGGAGGACCGGCGACGTCCGGTTGGCGTGGGAGGTCAGCGTCAACATGCTGCCGTGGCCGAAGATCCCGCGACGCCGATCGTCGGGATAGGAGACCTTCCGGAACCCTTCCCCGGCCACACCCCGGATCCCGTAGTGGCGGGCCAGCCGCTCGTTCATGAACGAGTAGTCGGCCTCGTAGAGCTCGAAGAGGCTCCGGTCCTCGGCCACGAGATGGTGGAAGAAGAGCTCGGTCTCCTCCTGCATGGCCTCGGCGAGCTGGGCGTCGAAATCCGGGAATTCCAGGGCGTCGGGGTGGATCTTCTCCAGGTCCGGCAGACGGAGCCACTGGGCGGCGAAGCGCGTGGCCAGCGCCTCGGCCTTCGGGTCCTCCAGCATCCGGAGGGCCTGGGCACGAAGGACGTCGTCGTCCTGCAGGCGCCCCTCCGCCGCGGTGGCCATGAGCTCGGCGTCCGGGGAGGTGCCCCAGAGGAAGAAGGCCAGGCGCGACGCCAGGTCGCTGTCCGAAAGCGGGTAGACACCCCCCGCCTGGGCGTTCTCCGGCAGCTCCTCGAGTCGGAAGATGAAGTGGGGGCTCGCCAGGATGGCCTGGAGCGCCGTTCGGATGCCGGTCTCGAACCCGCCTCCCTCGGATCCGCTACGGTAGAAATCCATGAGATCCGCCATCTGGTCCTCCGAGAGCGGACCGCGGTAGGCGTCGGTGGCCAGCCGTTCCAGGATCTGCCGGGCGCAGGCCGGGCCCTCCTCGCGGGAGAGGGGCCGGCAGGTGAAGACCTTCTCGCGGCTCGGCGTGCTGGATACCCCGGTGACGTTGAAGGGCCCGGTGATGAGGAGGTCGCGTAGGTGGGTCTGGTTGGTGACCCCGTACTCCTGGCCGATCTGCGTGTCCACCAGGCTGTGCTCGACGGGCGTGACGTTGTCGTTCACCGGCCCGTCGAAGGTGCGGATGAAGGCCGCCGCCACCGTGTGGGGCCCGGCCGTGACCGGGATCGGCTCGGTCTGGTAGATGAGGCCCCCGGGATCGGCGTCGGTGGACCAGCGATCGATGGGGAGGAGGGCCACGCGCTCGCCGTCCACCGAGACCTCGATCTCCTCGTCGAAGGGAGCCGTGCGACCGTACAGCTCCCCGGTGGGGGTGGCGTGGAACTCCATGGAGAAGATGTATTCGCCGTCCACCGGGAAGTGGTGCTGCACCGCGGCGCCTCCCCGGGTCCCCCGCGGCGCGTCCGGCTGGCGGGCCCGCTGGGAGGAACGCCGGGGGACCTTGTAGGTGGTCGTCGTTTCCGTCACATCCGGATAGCCCACGGCAAGGCGGCTGATGGCAAGGGCGGCGCTGACGTAGGCGTCCAGCACCGTTGCCGAGGGAATCTGGACGTCGGCGACGTTGTCGAAGTTGGAGCTCTTCGTGTCCAGCGGGAGCCAGTCGCCGGCGTCGATGTCCAGATCCAGGAGGGACTCCACCGCCCGCTCGTACTCCGCGCGGTTGAGGCGCTGGAAGACCCGCCGTCCCACCCTGGGTCCATCCTGGGCGGCATCGTCGATGGTGGTCTCCAGAGCGGTGACCAGCTCGAGGAGCTCACCCTCCGCGGGCCGCTCGGCCCCTACGGGCGGCATCATGCCCGCCCGAAGCTTCCGGATCATCCGCTCCCCGACCTCCGAGTCCTCCCGGAGATCCGTCATCTGAAAGTCCTCCAGGGAGAGGTTGCCCCGGAGTCGCCGCTCGTTGTGGCAGCGGACGCAGCTCTCCTCCACCACCGTCTCGGGATCGGCGGGAGAGAGGGACCGATCCGCCGGGACGACGGCGGACACCGGGCTCGGGAACGCCAGCTGCACATCGGGAGCGGAGCGGCTCTGTCCGGTCGCCACCGCCCCGGAAAGCACCAGGAAGGTGCCCGATACGGCAACGGTGGCAGCGAGGATCCTCATGCAGTCGTCTCCTTCATGAACGCGAGCCGGTGGCACCCCAGAGGCGACCCGACCACCCCTTCCGGGGGTTCAACTCGGGACGTGCAGCCGAACCGCGCCCAGGGACCCGTGGGTCTCCGCGCACGGC
>CAKZOQ010000215.1 GCA_937136445.1 uncultured Gemmatimonadota bacterium | reverse complement strand
GGGCCGCCAGCGGAGGCGGCCCACCCCGAAGTTCTCGGCGGGCGCATCGCTCCTGCTCCGGGTCTGCATGTTGAGGACGCCCACCTCCACCGGTCCGGCCGTCCCCGAGAGGCGACCGCCACCCAGGATGGGCAGGGGCAGACCGTCGGGGGTGAGGCCGATGCGCCGCGAGAAGAAGAGGGTGAAGTCCCGGTTCGTCGCGCCGCTGCGGGCGCGGGACGGAGGCGTCCGATCGCCGAACTGGAAGATGCCCGCGTTCTCCAGGAAGAACTCCCGCCGCTCGGGAAAGAAGAGGGAGAAGCGGGTGAGGTTCACCTGCTGTTGGTCCACCTCCACCTGGGAGAAGTCCGTGTTGAAGGTGGCGTCCAGGGTGAGTCCGGACGTCAGTCCGTACTTCAGGTCCAGCCCCGCATCCACCTCCGTCTTCGGCGAGGACAGCGAGGCGCCGGTGCTTCGCGAGGAGAGCCCGTACGGCTTGACCCGGATGGGGCGTCGGGACCGAAGCCCCTCGAGTCCCACCAGATCTCCGGCCCGGGACATGACATACAGGGGCCAGCGCCGGTCCATGGGGGCCCAGGTCGCGTCCTCGTTCTTGCTGCGGTTTCGCCTGAGGAGGTTCAGACCCCAGGTCTGACGAGGCTGATCGGGATCGTACCGGAGCGTGATCCAGGGGATCTCCATCTCCAGCGTCCATCCGTCGTCGTGGATGCGCGTCCGGACGGTGTAGATCCCCTCCCAGGCGAAGTTGTTGTTCCGTCCGTCGTCGGCGATCTGCCCGTCGCGGATGGCGCCGCCGGGGTTCACGAACCAGGCAAAGCCGCTGGCCTCGTCGTGGAAGGGGTCGAGCACGATGCCCAGGGCGTCCCCGTCCCGGGTGTTGGGGTCCCGCTGGAGGGTGGGGATGGCGAGCCCGTCCGGGTCCTCGTCGTACATGACGGCCCCGATGTAGAGCGCCCGCCCCGTGTAGATGATGCGGACCTCGGTGCGTTCCGTGGCCGGCTGCCCCTCGTCGGGCTTCTGCTGCACGAATTCGTCGATGACCCTGGCCTGCTGCCACACCGGCTCGTCGAGCCGCGCGTCCACATCGATGTCGCCCTCCACGCGCACCGCCGTGGCCCGGGGGCGGGGGGCGGCATCCAGGTCCCGGATGGGGTAGGTCTGCCCGGCCGGGGCGTCCTGTCCGCCGGGCACCTGCGCGTGGAGAGGGGGCGCTCCGAGGGAGAGGCCCGAAGCCGTCGGGAGAAGAAGGAGGCCGAGGAGGATCGCGAGGCCGGCCAGGACCGGTCCAGACGAGCGGGGCCGGTAGCGGCGAAGGGGATGGGAACGGGGCATGGAGGACGGCTGGAGGAGTAGGCGCCATGAGGCTACCGATTCCGAGACCGGTACGCCATGCAATCGGGGATGCGGACGGTCGCCTCGGATCCGCAACTGTCGAAGGACCCGCCGGATGCGCTCCCCGTCGTCCTTGGACGGACGCGGGAACACCCTCGTGCTCTGCCCCCGCGTCGCGATGCGCACCCGATCCCGCAGGATGCCCGGGCGCACTGGACGCCGTGGACACCGTGCCCGCACTATCCGTCCATGAACGCCTTCGTCGCAGGCCGGTTCGCGCTGGGTACCGCCTTCACGGTGACGGGGGCCAGCCTCGGGGCGCTGGCGGGCGTCGTCGGCCGACTCCCCCTCCAGGGAGCCTACCTCTACCGGTGGTTCGCACGGCCCAGCCTGGCCCTCGCCGACCTCGGGCGGAGGCTCGGCACCCCCACCATAGAGCAGCTCCGGCGCCTGGATCCCCGCCCGCCCGTGCTCTACCTTCGTGCGTTTTCCATCGACGCGAGCGATGTGGACGAGGCGGCGGATACCCCCTGGGGAAGGGTCATGACCCTTCGCGACGAGGAGGTGCTCACCGAGGCTCTGCGGGGCGTGGGTCCGGTCTTCGCGGTAGGGGAGCCCGGCACGTCGCTTCCCCTTCCCGGGGCCAGCCGGATGACCCTGGAGGACCACGCGTGGCAGGCCCGCGTGCGGAAGCTCATGGACGACTCCGCGCTGGTCGTCCTCCGGATCGGCTTCAGCGAGGGAGTTCTCTGGGAGGTCGAGACCGCAGTGGCGACGGTGCCGCCGGAACGTCTCCTCCTCTTCTGTCCACGGTACCTGAGCGGGAGTCGGCTCGATGCCCGGTTCGGCGACTTCCGGGAGCGGACCGCTAGCATCTTCCCGGCTCCGCTGCCCAGCACCCTCATGGGGTGCCGGTTCCTGGGGTTCGAAGCGGACTGGACGCCCCGACCCCACGGACCGCTCCAGAGCGGCAAGGTCATCCAGAGTCTCATCCGCAAGCCCGAGGCCGTGGCACAGCTGCATGCGGCGCTCACGCCCTGGATGACGCGAGAGGGCCACGAGGTGCCCGAGACTGTTCTCTTCTCCCACCTCTCCGCCGCCCGCCTGGCGCTCACGGTGGCGCCTGCGATCCTCTCGGGGGTGCATGGCTGGAACCTCCACGCCCTGGGCCGGCCCGGACTCGCCGCCACCCTGGCCGCCGGGGTGGCTCTCCACGTCGCTCTCCTGGCGCTGCTGCTCCAGCTCCCCGTGGCAGGTCGGGTCTCGGTCGGCCTGGCTCTGGCGATCCTCTTCGCCGGCTGGATCAGGGCCTCCTGGCCCCGGGCGACGGCCGAAGCTCACCTTCATGGCGCACGCGCGCCATCCGGATGGGTGGAGTCGGGCCTCCTGGCGGCCGGGCTCCTCACCTGGTGGGTTCCTCTTCTCTCCTGGTGACGGTGGGTCTCACCTCCCGGTCGTCGCCGCGGATGTACGGGGCACGTTCGCGCGGTTCTCCATGAAGAGCGCTCCCGGCTCATACCCAGCCTCTTCCGAAGAGGCATGTCCGCATGACCCCAGCAGCCTCGACAGTGCCTCCCCATCTGGGTGGCTTCACCCTCATCGAGCAGGTGGCCCTCCGCTTCGATGAGCTCGTGACGATGGGGCGCCAAGACGGCGCACGGGCGCTGGCGGATCTGGCTACGAACCACGAGGGAATCACGATCGCGGTCCGGGGGTGGCCGATCGAGATGGACATCGTCCTGGTCGGCACCACCGGGCGCGGGCGGGCGGTTCTGGCGGAGCTACGCGAGCTGCGACCGACGACGCTGGACGCGCGGAGTGGCATATCTCCGTGGAGACGTTGGACCTCCGGCACCTCACCGTCGCAGAGGCGCCGGCGGTCCCCGCTCGCCCTGACCGACTCCTCCCGCAGCCCTGCACGCTGTGCGCCGAGACACCCACCGAACGCCTGCCCTCCCCCATCTTGCCGCAGCCCGCCGCCGCCTGGTCTGACGCTCTTCGGACGACCCACGGAGCGGGAGGCGTCCCATGTCGGCCATGGATCGCAGGGACGTCCTTCGCACCGGTGCCGAGGCCGGCGCTGCGGTGACCGTGCTGGGCTCGGGGTGCTCGCCCACCACCGGAAAGAACGGTGCGGGGTCCGCACCCCGGGGCTCCGACGCGGCCACCGCCCTCCTCGACTTCCCCCTGTAGGAGATCTCCCTCGACGAGATCCGTCCGGGTCTGGCTTCCGGGGAGCTCACCTCCCGATCGCTGGCTGAGGCCTACCTGGAGCGCATCGAGGCCGCCGGGCGCAGGCACGGGCGGAGAGGTGGGGAGACCCCGACGCGGAATCCTCACCCGGGTACGCCACCGTGGGACCCGATGATATCGTGAGGAATAGCAATCCAACCGCGGGCTCCGGTACGGACCCCGTCGGACGACGTCACCCGTCTCCCTCCGAAGGCTGCTGCCATGGTATCCGAGATCTTCGACCCGTCCGTCTGGCAGGACGTCCCCGGCTTCGAAGAGCTGACCGACATCACCTACCACCGCTCGGTGGACGGGCGGACCGTCCGGATCGCCTTCGACCGCCCCGA
>CAKZOQ010000214.1 GCA_937136445.1 uncultured Gemmatimonadota bacterium | reverse complement strand
CGGAGCTCCGTCTCACCGGCGCGCGACAGGGAGACGCATCCTTCGTTCGCCTCCGAGGGGACGCGGACTGGCGCTGGACCCCCACAGCGCCGTGGAGCGCGCTGGAGCTCACCCTTTCCTGGGGGCTCGTGAGCGCCGGTGCTCCCGTCCAGCACCGCTGGTATCTGGGTGGGCGAGGGACGCTGGATGGCCATCGCTACCGGCGCCTCACCGGCCGGGCCTTCTGGTTGGCGCGGGCCACAGCAACCCGCCCCATTCGCCCTCCCTTCCTGGGCGTACGCGCGCTGGCCGCCGTGGGCGGAACCCACCTGGAGCCCGACGACCCGGGCTCCGGCTGGCCATCTCTCGACCAGGGGATCCGGGCCTCGGTGGGCGCCGGCCTCTCCCTCGGGTGGGACGTCCTTCGCCTCGACCTTCTACGGGGCCTGGGCCCGGACGGCGGGTGGGAGCTCTCCTTCTCGGTGCGTCCCGACTTCAGCCCCTGGCTCTAGAAAGGACGTGCCTCCGGCCCTCTACCTCGACCCTCTCCACCCCCAGCGGCTCCGGGCCTACGCCACCGCCTCCAGCGTCTCGTCGTCCTCGGCGCTGCGCGAGGAGAGGAGAACCACCTCCTTCACGTTCACGTCGGCGGTGGGGATGGTGACGCCGTCCCGCTCGTAGGCGTCGTATTCCAGGACCCCCTCTACGTAGATGCGGGCCCCGCTGCGGATGTAGTCCTCGGCGAACTGGGCCAGGCGGGCCCACATGGTGAGGCGGTGCCAGTCGGTGCGCTCCTCCCCGTCGGCACCGCCAAAGCGCCGGTTCGTTGCCAGGGAGAAATGGGCCACCTTGGTCCCGTTCTTGGTCTCCTGGATGTCGGGGTCTCGTCCGACGTTGCCGACGAGGATGATCTTGTTGACCGAGCGGCTCATGTGGCCCTCCTGCTCCGGGTTTGCGCCGGTTCCAGGGGCGACTCCCCCGGACCGTGCCCGAACAGGATGGGCCACCCGAGAGGGCGCAGGCATGGCCGGATCGGACGGATCGGCGGCAAGGACGAATCAACACCCTCGGCCGTGCCCTATCCCGCCGGATGACACCTCCGATGGACGTCCTGCAGGTGCCGGATGGAGACCCGCGTGTAGATCGCCGTGGTGGATAGCTGCGTGTGGCCCAGGATCTCCTGGATGTAGCGGATGTCGGCCCCGTGCTCGAGCATGAGCGTAGCCATCGTGTGACGGAAGAGATGGCAGGAGCCCACCTTGCCGATCCTGGACCCGACCACCGCCCGGTGGGCCAGTCCACCGACCCCCTTGGGACTCAGCGGCGTCCGGCGCCGCGAGCGAAACAGCCTCCCGTCGTCGGGGGTCGCGACGAGCAGGGGACGGGCTTCACGTAGGTATCGCTCGATCCATTCCGCGGCTCGGCGCCCCAGCGGGACATATCGGTCCCTCGCCCCCTTGCCCCGCCGCACCAGAAGGAGGCCCCGCTCCAGGTCGATGTCACCGATCTCGAGGTGCGCACACTCCGAGCGCCGGATCCCGGTGGAGTAGAGCGTCTCCAGAACGGCACGATCGCGGAGTCCCTCGC
>CAKZOQ010000213.1 GCA_937136445.1 uncultured Gemmatimonadota bacterium | reverse complement strand
TGTCCGAGCTCCGGGCGGCCATCGGTCTGGTGCCCCAGGAGCCGATGCTCTTCGCCGGCACGGTGCGGGAGAACCTGGTCTACGGGAACCCCGACGCCGGCGAGGCGGAGATCCGGGAGGCGGTGGAGGCCGCTCACGCCGACGTCTTCGTGGATGAGCTGCCGAACGGGCTGGATCAGCGCGTGGGCGAGCGCGGCATCACCCTCAGCGCCGGGCAGCGCCAACGGCTGGCCATCGCCCGGGTCATGCTGAAGCGGGCCCCCATGCTGGTGCTGGACGAGGCATCGTCTTCGCTGGACGCCGAGTCGGAGCGTCTGGTGCAGGATGCGCTGGATCGCCTTATGGTGGACCGCACGACGCTGGTCATCGCCCACCGCCTGTCCACCGTCCTCCGGGCCGACCGCATCGTGGTGCTGGCCGGCGGCGAGATCGTGGACCGGGGCACCCATGCCGAACTCCTGGAGCGGAGCGAGATGTACCGCCGGCTCTACCAGCGGCAGTTCGAGGACGCCCTGGCCGGCGGCTGACCCCCGATGGCGCCACCCCCAGTTCGGAGACCCCCTTGTCCAAGAAGCACCCCCACCTCATCCGCGACGCCCTGAATCCACTGCACGGGGCGAAGGTCATGGGCCGGCTGGTGCGCCGGGCCGTCCGGTCGCCGGGAGCCGCCCCCGGGACGCTGGTGGCGCCCCCGCCGAAGGTGGAGCGCGTCCGCCTTCGTTTCTTCGACTACGAAGAGGGTCGCTGGGAGGAGAACGAGAAGGCGACGGTGGAGGAGTGCTTCGTCCTCAAGGACCTGCCCACGGTGAGCTGGATCAATGTGGACGGCCTCCACGACGTCCAGCTCATCGAGAAGATGGGCACCTACTTCGGGCTGCACCCCCTGGTCCTGGAAGACATCACCACGCCGGGGCAGCGGGCCAAGTTCGAGGAGTACGGCCGGTACCTCTATGTGGTCCTGCCCATGCTCGCGTGGGACGCGGAACGCGACGTGGTGGTGGAGGAGCAGCTCAGCCTGGTGCTGGGATCCAACTACGTCCTAACCTTCCAGGAGCGCTACGGTGACGTCTTCACCGGAGTGCGGGAGCGGATCCGCACCGACGGCTCCCGTCTGCGACAGCGGGGCCCGGACTACCTTGCCTACGCCCTCATGGACGCGGTGGTGGACCACTACTACCACGTGCTGGAGACGGTGGGGGACGCCACCGAGCGGCTGGAGGAACGGGTCCTCCTGGATCCCGCGGAGGAGACCATGAGGGAGCTCCACACCCTCAAGCGGGAGATCATGGTGGTGCGTCGCTCCATCTGGCCGCTCCGGGAGATGCTCGGGACGGTCCAACGCTCGGAGAACGAACTCCTCACCGAGCGGACGCAGCTCTTCATGCGGGACGTCTACGACAACGCGGTGCAGGTCATCGACGCCGTGGAGTCGCTGCGCGACGTCATCTCCGGCCTGGTGGACCTCTACCTCTCCACCGTCAGCTTCCGGACCAACGAGGTCATGAAGGTCCTCACCATCATGGCCAGCATCTTCATCCCCCTCACCTTCATGGCCGGGATCTACGGGATGAACTTCGAATACATGCCCGAACTCGCCTTCGAGTGGGGCTACTTCGGGCTGCTCGGCGCCATGTTCGTGGTGGGGATGGGGATGGTGCTCTACTTCCGACGGAAGGGGTGGTTGTAGGCGTCAGTCCGCCCCCACCGGCTCCCGATCCGCGGTGGGCCGACCCTCCGCCCCCCGCTCCGTGGTGGGATCCGCCCGCTCCACCTGGTCGTGGGCCGCGAGGTGTTCGGCGAGCCGCTCCTTGTAGATGCGGGTGGAGACGATTCCCTCCTCCATCCAGGCGTAGCGACCGGCCAGCATCTCCTGGGCGACGGTGTAGGTGGCCACGTCGTCGTTGTCGAAGAGGTGGTCGAAGCGATCCTGGATCCGGCGCCGGGCCTGGCGGCAGTAGAGGTCCGCCAGCGTCCGCGGGCTCCCGTCGGAGGCGTCCTTCTCCAGCATCTGGTGGGCCTTCACCGCCACCGCGGTCATGACGAAGAGCTCGGCGCCGATGTCCACCACCCGACCCAGGACGGCCTGGCGATGCTCCAGCTTGGGCCCGAAGCGGACCATGGCGTGGAAGGTGGCCCGGGCGAGCTTGCGGGAGGTGCGATCCACATAGCGGAGGTGGGGCGCCAGGGCATCGAACTCACCGTACTTGAAGCCACTGAAGCCCAGGAAGCGGGTGGGGTACCACCAGGCGTAGAAGAGCCCGGCCTGGACCAGCGCCTTGGCCTTCGCGCCCAGGGAGGCCTTGGGGTCCACCAGGTCGCCCGCCACGGAGAAGTGCTTGTCCACCGCCTCTCGGGCGATGAAGAGCCGCATGATCTCCGAGCTTCCCTCGAAGATCGTGTTGATCCGCATGTCCCGGAGCCAGCGCTCCACCGGGTAGGGAGTCTCCCCCCGACGCAGGAGGGAGTCGTGGGTCTCGTACCCGCGGCCTCCCCGGATCTGCATGGCGTCGTTCACCAGATCCCAGCCGGTCTCTGTGCCCCACAGCTTGGCGATGGCGGCCTCGAGACGGATGTCGAAGTCGCCGGAGTCTGCCATGGCGCCGGTGAGGTCCACGACCGCCTCCAGGGCGAAGGCGTCGGCGGCCATCGTGCCCAGCATCTGCGCGACGGCGTCGTGCTTCCCCACCGGCCGTCCCCACTGCACCCGCTCGGAGGCCCACTCCCGGCAGATCTCCATGGAGGCCTTGGCGGCGGCGGAGCAGAAGGCGGGGAGGGCGAGGCGACCCGTGTTCAGGGTGATGAGGGCGAGCTTGAGTCCCTTCCCCTCGCCCCATACCAGGTTCTCCTTCGGCACCTTCACGTCGGTGAAGGTGAGGACGCCGTTGGAGAGCCCGCGGAGGCCCATGAAGTCGCTCACGTGCTTGGTTTCCACCCCCTCCCAGGCGGTCTCCACCACGAAGGCGCTGATGGGCTTCCGGCTGCGGCCCTCGGGGGCGGGGGTCCGGGCCATGACGATGATGATGTCCGCACGGGGTCCGTTGGTGCACCAGAGCTTCTCGCCGTTGAGCACCCAATGCTCGCCGTCCTCGCTCAGCTCGGCGAAGGTGCTCAGGTTGGCGGGGTCGGAGCCCACGTTGGGCTCGGTGAGGGCGAAGGCACTGAGCTCGCCGCGGGCCAGCCGGGGGAGGTAGCGCTCCTTCTGCTCCTCGGTGCCGAACTTGATGAGAGGGCCGGGCACGCCGATGGACTGGTGCGCCGAGACGAAGGCACCCAGGGAGCCGTCGCAGGACGCGATGACCTGGAGGGCCTTCATGTAGGAGGTCTGGGTGAAGTCCAGGCCCCCGTACTCCCGGGGGATCTTCATACCGAAGACGCCCATCTCCGCCAGGTCGTCCAGGACCTTCTGGGGGACGTGGCCCTCCCGGTCGATGGCGTCGCCGTCGATGTGTTCCTCGGCGTAGGCCTGGAGCTCCTCCAGGAAGGGGCGGGCGCGCTCCTCGTCCTCCGGATCGGGCTCCGGCATGGGGTGGATGAGGTCCAGGTTGAACCGGCCCTCGAAGAGCGCCTTGGCGAAGCTACGCCGGTCCCACTCCTTCTCCCGGGCGGCTTCGGCTACTTCCCGGGCCTCGGTCTCGCTGGCGTGGTGATTCGGGGCGGGGTCGGCCATGGACTTGCTCCTGGGAAACGAAGGTCGCGCGGTCGCCGAATGGCACTCTCAACCTAATACCCCGGAGGGCCGTCGCTCATCCATTCCCGGACACCACCGGCGAGCCGGAGGCGGCGCCGGACCCGGCGGACTCGTCCAGGAACTCCGCCAGGCGCTCCGCGTTGGCGTCGGCGTCGGCCTCACCGATCTCCATGAGGGCTCGGAGGTAGTCGGGCTGGAACATGACCAGGCTCAGGAAGTCGGGGCTCTTCGTCTCCCGCGTGCCGAGTCCACGGGTGAGGAAGCGGAAGGCACCGGGAAGCTGGGCCTCGTACTGGTTGGCCAGCTTCCCCAGGTCCTGGGAGGGCCGCTGCACGAAGAGGTCCACGCAGTTGAGGCCCTCCCGCTCCTCTTCCGGGAGCTTGACCAGGAGCCGGTTCAGGCGCTCCAGTCGGACGGCGTCGTGGTCCAGGAGGTCCAGGAAGATGGCATTGAGCATCACGCCGGCGACCTGCGCCGGAGGTGGATATCCGGAGACGGTGGGCTCTTCCGCCTCCTGGTGGGTGGGGCGGTAGCGGGTGGAGATGGCGATGACCCGGCGGGCGCCCAGGTGGAGGACGGGAGACATGGGGGCCGTGAGTCGGACCCCGCCGTCCCCGTACCACTCGTCCTCCAGCTCGACGGCGGGGAAGAGGAGGGGGAGCGCCGCCGAGGCCATGATGTGCTCGACACCGAGCACGGCGCTGCGGGCCTGCCGCTGGGGACGGCTCCACTCGTCGAAGCCCTCCCCCTGGACCCAGGTGACCGACTGCCCCGTGGTGTAGCTCGTGGTGGTGATGGCCACCGCCCGCAGCGACTTGTCCCGGAGGTTGTACGGGATCCCGGTGAGCTCCCCGTCCACCGCGTGAAGCGCCTCACTCAGGTAGGTGCGGAGGGGTTGGGTGTCCACCAGGCCCCGGACCTTGGGCGCACCCACCGAGACCCCTCCGGAGAGGAGCTGGCTCGCCCACCGGAGCAGGTTCCAGAGGAGGGAGCGGACGTCGGTGCGGAAGACGTCTTCCACCGTCAGGTTGGCCCAGAGGTGGGTGAGCTCGTCCACGGCCTGACGGAAGTTGCCGTGGTGGGACGCCAGGAGGGCGGCGTTGATGGCCCCGGCGGAGACCCCGGTGATGTAGGGGACCTCGAGCTCGGGCCAGTGCCGGGCGAGGTGGCGGAGGAATCCCACCTGGTAGGCGGCGCGGGCACCCCCGCCGCCCATGATGAGGCCCACGTCCTGTGGACCCGGACCGCGGTGCGCGTCCGGGGCAGTCTTCAGGGGGTTCAGTGGAGGGACGGACATGGGGGAAGCTTCCACCGGGATCGTTCAGCGTCAACGTGGCGGGTCTCGTCCGGGCTCGACGTCGGCGGACTGGAAGACCACGGCATCCTCGGTGATGCGTGCCAGGTCCCACCGGGGGTCTCGGCGGAGCGCCTCCAGGAGCGCCGGGTCGCGGGTCGGCTCCACCAGGACCCATCGGGGGTCGTAGCTGCTCAGGACGCCCCCCGGGTCCTCGGCGAGGGGGGGCGGACCCGCCAAACCGGCCAGCCGGGGGTAGCGTTGGGGATCCACCGCGTACTGGAAGGCCGGATCCATCCCCCCCAGGTAGTGATTCACCCGGTTCCAGGCGAAGAGGGGTCCGAAGCTGTCCCAATGGGCGTGGACCACCAGCTCCCCCGGTCCACTCGCCTCGGCGAGCCACCGGGCGGCCTCCTGCAGGCGATCCTCGGGGACGGCGTTGAGACGGACATTGGTGGCGTGCCAGCTCCCCATCCACGGGAGGGCACCGAGGGTGACGGCGACGAGGGCGGCACCGGCCATGCGCCGGAGGCCCGGACGGGGAATCAGGGCGGGCGCCAGGAGGGCCGTGGCGGCGGTGCCGAAGACCACCCACTGGACCACCGCCCGGCTGGTCACGGCGAGGGCCAGGATCAGGAAGCCGGCACTCAGGAGTGCGAAGGTCGTCCCCAGGATGCGGCGATACGGATCCAGCTCGCGCCACCCGGGGGTGCGGAGGCCCCGGGCCACCAGGAGCCCCCCCACCAGGACGGCCCACACCCCCAGGAAGAGCCACGACGTCGGGACCAGGGCCTCCGGGGGCAGCGGAGCCAGGTCACCTCCGGCCCGCAGCGCCGCCTCCGGGCCGCGGGGCCCCAGAACGTCCAGGAGCTGCACGTCCAGGAGGCGTAGGGTGGCCAGCGGTCGGGGGCGGAGGAGGAGCCCTGCGGCGACACCCCCGAGGGTGGCCACGGTGGCGGCGCGGCCGTCGGTGGCGAGGTCGTCTCGGTCCGCCTCGAGGAATCGGGCGGCGAGCCATCCCCCGAGGACCAGGAGCGGGAGCCAGAAGAAGCTGGCGTGGATCCAGCAGAGCGCCGCCGACACCGCGGCGGCCGCCCGCCACCGCCGGGCCGCCAGAAGGGCGCCCACCCCCAGGCCCGCCGCCAGCGAAAGGACGTGGGGCCGGGTCATGAGGAGGCGGTAGAGGACGTTGGGCACCGCGAGGAAGGCGAAGAGGGTCCATGGGAGCGCCGCCGCCCCGCGGAGCCGGAGGGTGGTGAAGAGGACGGCCAGGAGGAGGCCGGTGCAGGCGACGCCTGCCGCCGCGATGCCCGGGACCACCCCCAGCGCCGAGAAGGGCGCCAGAATCAGGTGGTAGCCCCACCAGAGGTCGCCGCCCACCTCCCCGATGAGGGAGTGCCGGGCCCAGGGCAGCGCGGTGTCCCAGAGGGCGCCGGAGGCGTAGACGGCGGCGTGCCCGATGTGGTAGAAGGAGTCCAGATCGGCCACGACGCTCCGGAGGGAGCGCTGCCCCAGGTAGGCGGCCACAAGACAGATCGCCAGCCCGCCCACCCACCCGACAGGCCCCCGGACCAGGCGGGCCCAGGTGGGGGGGGCGTCGGGGGGGAGGTCGCCCGAGGCGGAGGAGGAGGGCGGAGTCACGACCGGGGGAGGGGGCGGGAGGGGGGTGCGGTAGGACCAGGCGACAAGGTACCGGAGCGCCCCGTCGACCTTCAACGCAGGCGTGCGGGCCGGTGTCGGAGAGAGGTGGCGGCGCCTCTCCGGCGGAGGCGTGCCGCGGCCCTCCGAAACCTCCGCCGCCCCCCCACGTTCCCTACGCCGTGTCCCTTCGTCGTCTCCTCCCCGCCGCGCTGATCGCGGCGCTCCTCACGATCCCCCTGGAGCCGGTAGCCGCCCAGCAGTCCCCGTCGGCGGTGGAGTGGGGCACTCTGGACGACCCGGAGGCCTACCCGCGACCGAGGGGGCGGGCCACCCGGGTCTCGCAGGCTCCGCGGATCGATGGGCGCCTGGACGAGGCGCTTTGGCAGGAGGCCGAGGTGCTGGGCGACTTCATCCAGTCCCAGCCGAACCCCGGGGCCCTGGCTACGGAGGCAACCGAGGTCCGGGTGGTCTACGACGACCAGGCCCTCTACATCGGGGCCATGCTCTACGACTCCGATCCGTCGGGCTACGTGGTGCAGAGCCTGGAGCGGGACTACCCGTCCCTCTCCACCCGGGACGCCGACATCTTCGGCGTCACCCTGGATACCTTCCTGGACCGCCGCAACTCGTTCATCGTCATGGTGAACCCCTACGGCGCGGTGCGGGACGGACAGACCTTCAACGACAGCCGGAACTCCGACTTCGGCTTCGACATCCCGGTGGAGGTCCAGACGGCGCGACGGGAGGACGGGTGGAGCGCGGAGATGCGCATCCCCTGGACCGGGATCCGCTACGACGCCGGTGCGGCGGACCAGGCCTTCGGGTTGAACATGCTCCGGCGCGTTCGCCGGAAGAACGAGGACTCCTACTGGGCCCCGCTGGAGCGGCGGGATCCGGCTCACCGCATGTCCAAGGCCGGGACCCTCACCGGCCTCGACGACATCCCCCGGAAGGGGACGTTCAGCGCCAAGCCCTACTTCCTGGCCGACGACCACTCGGGGAGCGGCGTCGTGGGCCAGGAGCGTGGGTTCGGCGCCGACGCAGGCTTCGACATCAAGTACGGGCTGACCCCGGGGCTCACCCTCGACGCCACGGTGAACACCGACTTCAGCCAGGTGGAGGTGGACCAGGAGCGGGTGAACCTGACCCGCTTTCCCCTCTTCTTCCCGGAGCAGCGCGACTTCTTCGTGGAGAACTCCGGCGCCTTCACCTTCGGCGACCAGACGGAGCGCAACTACCGGCAGGGAGCCTCCTTACGCGACTTCACCCTCTTCCATTCCCGGCGCATCGGGCTGGCGGGCGGGCGTCCCGTGCCCATCCTGGCGGGCGGGCGGATGAGCGGCACCATGGGGGACTGGGAGGTGGGGGTCCTGGACATGCGGACGGACGCCACCGACAGCCTCGCCGGCGAGAATTTCGCCGTGGTGCGCCTCCGCCGGAAGGTAGCGGACGGAACCGACCTGGGCGCCATCTTCGTGGATCGCTCCTCCATGGGCACCGACGACGGAGAGAACCGGAGCTACGGTGTGGACGCCAACGTGCGCCTGGGTGCTCTCATCCTCAACGGGTACCTCGCCGGTACCGAGACCGCCGGGGCTACCGGCGACCAGACGGCGGGACGCCTCGGGGCTGCCTACCGGGATCGGACCTGGAACGTGAGCGGCCTCGTCCGCCGCATCGGCGATGACTTCGATCCCGGGGTGGGGTTCGTGCGACGGACCAACGTAGAGCACAGCTACCTCACGGTGGGTGCCCACCGGCAGCCGGGGATCGGATTCCTCACCGAGGTGGCCCCCTATGTGGAGGGCCACTACTACGCCACCCTGGGGGACACCCTGGCCAGCCGGGAGATCAAGGCGGGCGTGGACCTCTACTTCACCAGCGGGGCCACCCTGAACGCCAGCGGCTCGCGACGCTTCGAGCGGGTCATCGAGCCCTTCGAGATCAACGGCGGTGAGATCCCCACCGGCGGCTACGCCTTCGACGAGGCGTCGCTGGAGCTCCAGTCGTCCGCCGGAGAACCCTTCTCCGCCGGCGTCTCGGTGTCGGGGGGAGGCTACTTCCAGGGAGACCGCCGCTCGGTGGGGGGGAGCTTCCGCTGGTTGGTGAGCCACCGGCTCGCCGTCCAGGGGTCGGCGGACTACAACCGCATCGATCTTCCCACCGGGACCTTCACCTCCTCGGTCTACGCGGGGCGGGTGAAGTTCGCCCTCTCCACCCGGGCCTTCGCCGCCCTCAACGTCCAGTACAACGAGGCGGTGGACCAGCTCGTGACCTACGGGCGCTTCAACGTCATCCACGGCCCCCTGAGCGACCTCTTCCTGGTGCTCACCGAACGACGGGAGTTGGGCGGGCCGGTGCTGGAGCGGGCGGTGACGCTGAAGG
>CAKZOQ010000212.1 GCA_937136445.1 uncultured Gemmatimonadota bacterium | reverse complement strand
CCTGGCTCACCATCCGATAGGCCAGGACCGCGCCGGTGGCGCCCAGGACCATCAGCGTCAGGAGGCCGACGCCGATCCATCCGAGGGGCGAAAGGCCGCGTCGGCGGCGGACGCCTAGGGCGCGTTCGAATTCGTCGTGCATGGCTCCATCCTCCCGAGGGCTGGGTCCGGGGCCGATCCTCGGCCCCGGACCACACTACGAAGGAACCACCGCGAGGATTCGCGGAGGCCGTCTCGGGGCCCTCAGACCAGGATGGCCGCCGGCTCCTCCAGCATGGCCTTCAGCGTCTGCAGGAAGCGGGCTCCCTGGGCGCCGTCGATGACGCGGTGGTCGCAGCTCATGGTGATCTTCATGCGGGGCCGCACGACCACCTCGCCATGCTCCACCACCGGAATCTCCTCGATCCCGCCCACGGCCAGGATCCCGGCCTCCGGCGGATTGATGACGGCGGTGAACTCCTCGATGCCGAACATGCCCAGGTTGGAGACGGAGAAGGTGGCCCCCGTGTACTCCTCGGGCTTCAGCTTCTTCTCCCGGGCACGCCCGGCCATCTCCCGGACCTCGTCGGAGATGCGGGCGATGCCCTTCTGGTGGGCGTGGCGCACCACCGGGGTGATGAGCCCGTCCTCCACCGCCACCGCCACGCCGAGGTGCACGGGGTTGAAGCGGCGGATGCCCTTGTCGGCTCCGAGCCAGTGGGCGTTGCAGTTGGGGTGCTTCCGCAGGGCGCCGGCCGTGGCCTTCAGCACGAAGTCGTTGATGGAGACCTTCCGCCCTTCGTCCTCCAGCATGGCGTTGACGGTCTTCCGCGCCTGCATGACCCGGCCCATGTCCACCTCGATGGTGAGGAAGAAGTGGGGCACCGGACCGATGGACTCCACCAGACGCTTGGCGATGGTCTTCCGCATCTGGGAGATGGCGACGTCCTCGTACTCCTCCTCGTCGGGGCTCCAGTCCCCGGCCGTCGGCGCCGAGGGGGTCGGCGCGGACACGCCCTTCTCCTTCGCCTCCTCCACGTCCCGCTTCACGATGCGCCCGGCAGGACCCGAACCCTCCACCGCCGCCAGGTCGATGCCGAAGTCCTCCGCCAGACGGCGGGCCAGGGGCGAAGCCTTGATGCGCTCGCCCTCGGCCCGGTCGGGAGATGTGCTCTCCTTCGGTTCAGCCTCCGAGGTGTCGTGCTCGGCCTCGGACGCCTGACCCTCCTCCTCCGCAGCTCCGGACGAGGACTCGGAGTCGTCGGCGGCCTCGGCGGGCTCGGCGTCGTCCTCCTCATCCTCGGACGGCGACCCTCCTCCACCGCTTCCGGACACCTCGCTGATGTCCTCCTCGGCGTCGGCGATGACGGCGATGACCTCGCCCACCGGAGCGGTGCCCCCTTCGTCGAGGAAGATCTTCCGGAGGACGCCTTCTCCCCGGGCGACGAGCTCCATGGTGGCCTTGTCCGTTTCGATCTCGGCGAGGACCTCTCCGTTGGAGACGTCGTCGCCCTCGGACTTCAGCCAGTTCACGAGCTGACCCTCTTCCATGGTGGGCGAGAGGGCTTCCATGTGGACCTTCGTGATCATCGGTAGAGCACCTTGTTGCACGCGTCCACCACGCGATCCGCGTTGGGCTTGGCGAGTTGCTCGAGGTTCTTGGCGTAGGGCATGGGGACGTCGGCCTGGGTGACCCGCAGGACCGGGGCGTCGAGCCAGTCGAAGGCCTCCTCCTGGATGAGGGTCACCACCTGGGCGCCCACCCCCAGAAAGCTCCAGCCTTCCTCCAGGTACACGGCCCGGTTCGTCTTCTTCACCGTCTCCAGGATGGCGTCCACGTCCAGCGGTCGGACGGTGCGCAGATCCAGGACCTCCGCCTCCACGCCATCCTCCTCCAGCTTGTTGGCCGCCTGGAGGGCGACGTGGAGCATCTTGCCGTGGGTGATGATGGAGACGTCGGCTCCCTCCCGCTTCACCTCCGCCTTCCCCAGGGGGATGACGAAGTCGTCGTCCTCCGGGACCTCCCCCTTGAAGTTGTAGAGGAGCTCGCCCTCCATGAACGCCACCGGATCATCGTCCCGGATGGAGGCCTTGAGCAGCCCCTTGGCGTCCGCCGGAGTGGCCGGCGTGACCACCTTGCAGCCCGGCGCGTGGGCGTAGTAGGTCTCGCAGGCCTGGGAGTGCTGGGCCGAGAGCTGGAGCGCCGCCCCGGTGGGCCCCCGGAAGACCACGGGCATGGGGAATTGGCCGTTGCTCATGTAGTACATCTTGGCGGCGGCGTTGATGACCTGGTCGATGGCCAGGAAGGCGAAGTTGAAGGTCATGAACTCGATGACCGGACGCAGTCCAGCCATGGCGGCCCCCACCCCCAACCCGCCGAAGCCCAGCTCGCTGATGGGGGAGTCCACCACCCGGCGCTCGCCGAACTCGTCCAGGAGGCCCTTGGAGACCTTGTAGGCGCCGTCGTACTCGGCCACCTCCTCGCCCATGAGGAAGACGTCGGGGTCGCGTTCCATCTCCTCACGCAGGGCCTCGTTGAGGGCCGCGCGATAGGTCATGGAGGCCATGCTAGAGTCCCTCCGGCCGATCCCGGCCGTCGAAGAAGAGCCGGCCGTGTTCGTTCACCTCGGCCCAGACGTGGGTGTAGAGGGCCTCGGGATCCGGGGGCGGTGATTCGTCGGCGAAGTCCGCCGCCGCGGAGGCCGTCTCCCGAGCGTCGGCGTCCATCTCCTCCAGCGCCTCCTGGTCCAGCTCGTCGGCGTCCATGAGGCGATCCCGCAGGAGAGCGATGGGGTCGTCGTGCTCGGTGGCCGACTTCACCTCCGCCTTGGAGCGGTAGGTGCCGGAGACCGGATCGGACATGGAATGGCCCCGGAACCGGTAGGTCTGGACGTCCACGTAGCGAGGGCCACCCTGCTCCCGCACCCCGGCCACCAGGTCCCGGAAGTGGGCGTAGGTCGCCAGCACGTCCTGGCCGTCCACGGAGCTGCAGGGAATGCCGTACCCCTTCCCCCGGTCCGCCACGGAGAGCTTGGAGACGCGCTTGAAGGCCGTGCCCATCCCGTAGGCGTTGTTCTCCACCACGTAGATCACCGGGAGCTGCCAGATCGCCGACATGTTCAGCGTCTCGTGGAAGGCGCCCTGGTTCACGGCGGCGTCGCCCATGAAGCAGACGACGACCTCGTCCTCCTCGCGGTAGTGGACCTTCCACCCGATGCCGGCGGCCAGCGGGATCTGTCCACCGACGATGCCGTGCCCGCCCATGAAGCGCACCGACTTGTCGAAGATGTGCATCGAACCGCCCTTCCCGCCGGACGCACCGTCCCGTCGGCCGTAGAGCTCGGCCATGACCGCTTCCGGCTCCACGCCCTTGGCCAGCGCCTGGGTGTGGTCCCGGTAGGCCGTCACCACGTAGTCTTCGCTCCGGAGGGGCTTGATGCAGCCCGCTGCCGCGGCCTCCTGCCCGATGTGGAGGTGACAGAAGCCCCCGATCTTCCCGATGGCGTAGGCTTCCTCGGCCTTCTCCTCGAACCGGCGGTAGAGGAGCATGTCGGCGAGGAGGCCCCGGGCGTCCTCCGCCGGGATGCCGAAGTGGTCGAACGGGTCCTCGACGTCGCGGGTCTCCCAGCGATGGCCGTCGGCGGCCCGTGCGCTGTTGATGTCGGGGGCGGCCTCCTCGGCCTGCTCCGCATTCTGGTCCGGCTCAGCAGTGGTCTGTGCCATGATTCCTACGCGTCCTCGTCGGAGCCGGGGCGATCCAGCTCGATCTGTACCAGGTTCAGCTTCATCTCGGCAGGGGCGGGGATGTCGGCCTCCATGACGTCGGTGATGGCGCCGGGGCCGCCGGCCACCACCTCGCGGGCCTGATCCTTGGCGTGGTAGCTGGAACGGACCAGTGGGCCCGACTCCACGTGCCGGAAGCCCAGCTCCTCCTCACCCACCCGCTTCCACTCGGCGAACTCGTCGGGGGTCACCCACCGCGCCACCGGAATGTGCATGGGCGACGGACGGAGATACTGGCCCAGGGTCAGGATGTCCACCGAAGCCTCCCGGAGGTCCACCATGGCCTGTCGGATCTCCTCCGGCCGCTCGCCCATGCCCAGGATGATGCCCGTCTTGGTGAGCATCTCCGGGCGGAGCTTCTTCACCGCGCCCAGGAAGGAGATGGACCGCCAGTAGCGGCCGCCGGGCCGTACGTCGGGGTGGAGGCGCTCCACCGTCTCCAGGTTGTGCCCCAGGATCTGGGGCTCGGCGTCCACCACCGTGCCCAGGGCGTCTTCGTTCCCCTTGAAGTCGGGGATGAGGACCTCCACGGAGCAACCCGGGACCGCAGCATGGATCTGGCGGATGGTCTCCGCGTAGATCCCGGCGCCACCGTCCTCGAGTTCGTCCCGGTTCACACTGGTGATGACGACGTGCTCCAGCTCCATCCGGGCCACCGTACCGGCAACGCGGCGGGGCTCGTCCTCATCGAGCTCGGTGGGCATCCCGTGGGCGACCCCGCAGTACTTGCAGGCCCGGGTGCACACGTCTCCGAGGATCATGAAGGTGGCGGTTCCCGCCTCCCAGCACTCACCGATGTTGGGGCACCCCGCCTCTTCACAGACGGTGTGGAGGGACTCCTCCCGCATGAGATGCTTGAGCTTGCGGTAGTTGTCCCCACCGGGGGAGCGGACCTTCAGCCACGAAGGCTTCCGGGCGCGGATGTCGACGGTCTCCAGGCCCTCGTGGGCTCGGATCTTCGAGGTCCCCTTGGGCTTCACCACCCCGGTGTCCTTTCCGGACGGGGCGTAGCCTCGAGGCGCCTCGGCCTCGCCCGAGACGGTCTCGTCCCGGGGCGGGCGGGTCGCGGTATCGGTCACGGAGGACCTCCTCGCACACAGCCTCCCCGAAGGACGCGGGTCCCTTGCAGAGGAAGCGATTACAGTCGTTCGAACGTCTACCGGTTCGGCAGGTGTCTCAGCCGCACAGGACAAGCCCCTTCGCCGGGGGTAGAGCCATGAATCATAGCCCGATTTCGAGCCCCCGTACAAGGTAGGCCACGCCGAATCCCAGGTAGTTCCCCACGGCGTACCCGACCAGCCCCACGATGATTCCCGGCAGGACGAAGCCCGGCCAGCGCCGGGACACCGCCACCGCCAGCGCAGACGAGGGTCCACCCACCGCCGCCTGCGACGCCACCGCCAGCGAGCCCGGGTCCATCCGCACCAGCCGTCCCACCCCGTAGACCACCACGCCGTGGACGCCCACCACCAGGAGGGTGTAGAGGAAGACCTCCACTCCCACGGCGACGATCTCCGAGACCCGGGACCAGATCCCGATGACCACGAAGAAGAAATGAAGCGCGAGGTTGCCGAGCTGGAGGGCGCCGGCCCGGCGGGCGAGGCCCGGTGTGTGGCCCGCGATGAGGGCGAAGGTGGTGAGCCAGAGCACCGCCGGGATCGAGCCCACCCATCCGGGGATGGCTCCCCCCTCGGCCGAGCCGGCAAGCGCGGTGGCGGTGGCCTGGGCGGCGGCCAGGAGCACCAACCCCACGGCGGCGAGGATGGCCAGATCCAGCGTGGAGAGGGCCGCGGTCCGGAAGAAGGGATGGCGAGCCAGGCGCTCGTCCCTCGTGGACTCGCGAGGTTCTTCGCCCTCCGCTGCGTCCCCGCGGGGCCCCAGGGGGCGAGTGGCGGCGTCCGGGACGGCCGGGTAGAAGCGGGCCAGCCAGATCGGGAGCAGGAGGCATGCGCCGAGCCAGAGTCCCGTGGTGAGGGCGTCGGCGGCGGTGGCCCCGGCGAAGAGCTGGGCCGGGAGCCCGACGCCGGTGCCCACCGCCACGAAGTTCAGGGAGCCGCCGCTGTAGGTGCCGGTGAGGGTCCCCGCCAGGCGCCAGGTGTTCTCTCCGAGGAAGTCGGCGAAGACCAGCGCGCCCACGAAGGCCCCCAGCGCCGTCCCCGCCAGGGCCAGCCCGAAGGCCCCGAGCATCCGGGGCCCCGCCGTCTTCAGGTCGCCCACGTTCACCGCCAGGAGGAGCCAGGCGATGGCCAGCATGGTTCCCGGCCCCGCGATGAGGTCGTAGACCGGTGAGGTCGCAGGGACGACACCGGTATTGGAGAGAAGCGCCCCCAGGATCAGGGCCAGGAGGGAGGCGCCCAGCGTCCCCGCTGCCGGCACCCGTCGTTCCAGCGCGAAGGCCGCCCAGGTGGTGAGGGCGATGAGAGCCGTCAGCGCCAGCGGATCGCGGATCACCCGTCGGCGCCCGACACCACCTCGTCGCCACGGGACGACCCCCCGGGACGCCCGCCCGGCCAGCACATGGAGTCCACGATGTGGTCCCGGGCCTCCTCGGGGTCGTCGGTGAGGAGGACCAGGTCCAGGTCCTCCTGGGAGATCTTGCCTTCCGCGAGCATGGTGTCGCGCACCCACTCCCAGAGACCGTCCCAGTAGTCGGTGCCCATGAGAACCACGGGGAAGTCATAGACCTTCCCGGTCTGGATGAGGGTGAGCGACTCGAAGAGCTCGTCCATGGTCCCGAAGCCGCCCGGGAAGATGACGAACGCCTGGGCGTACTTCACGAACATCGTCTTCCGGACGAAGAAGTACCGGAAGTAGAGGGCGTCGTCGACGTACGGGTTGGTCCCCTGCTCGAAGGGGAGCTCGATGTTGCACCCCACCGAGATCGTCCCGGCGGCGCGAGCCCCCCGGTTGGCGGCCTCCATCATCCCGGGGCCTCCTCCCGTGATGATGGCCAGTCCCGCCTCGCCCAGGACGCGGGCCATCTCCACGCAGGCCTGGTACTCGGGGTCGTCCTCTCCCACCCGGGCGGACCCGAAGATGGACACGGCGGGGCCGAGCTCGGACAAGGCCTCGAAGCCCTCCACGAACTCGCCCATGATGCGGAAGATGCGCCAGGCATCCTTCCCCAGCTCCTGGGCCTCCTCCACGCTCTCCAGGAGGCGTTCATCCTCGGTGGGCCTGCCAGGGGTCCGGGGTTGGACGGGGGTGCCTCGGGGGCGGCGATGGGCCATGGTCGGTCCGGGGTGTCGGGTTGCGGTCAGCCGCCCAGGTAGCTTTCAGCCTGGCTGAGGTAGTCGTCCACCAGTACCTGATGGGCTTCGTATTCCGGCAGCGCCCGGCCGGATTCCTCCGGGAAGACGTCCAGGATCTGCTGGTAGTAGGCCTGGGCGTCCTCGGGTCGTTCCAGGGAGATGGAGGCGTTGGCCGCCACCCCCAGGGCCAGGATGTGGTCGGGCTCTTCTTCGAGGATTCGCTCCGCCGACGCCAGGGCCGCACCGGGATCCCCCATGAGCTCCAACAGCGCCTGATGGAAGACCCCGTCCCGGTCCAGGGGCTCGGCACGGACGTAGGCCTGCACCGCCATGGGCTGGAAGGCCATGGCTCCCGCCGTGTCGCCCTGGGAGATGGTGGTCATGACGCGGTTGAAGAGGCGATCGGCCGCTTCCCGGGGCGTCATCTGCGAGATGTCGGTGGTGGCCTGGGGCGGGGCAGCGCCTCCGGACCCCGAGGCGGCTGCCGGTGCTGCGGGGCCAGAGGGACGCACCATGGACCACCCCACCACCAGGATCAGCCCGAACAGGGCGGCGCCGGCGATCCACCAGGGGAGGTTGTTGCCTCCCACCACCTCCGCCGCTGCCTGACGCCGGGAGGCCGACGTGTCCGGCCCGGCCGGGCCGGATCTCCTGGACCCAGCGGTGCCCCTGGAGGCAGTCGCCGGAGGGGGAGCGTCCGACCCCCCATCCGCGACCGAGGCTCCACACTGGCTGCAGAAGCCGGCCTCGGGCCCGAGCTGGTGCCCGCATTGGGTGCAAAAGCGCCCCCCCAGCGACGACCCGCAGTGCTGACAGAAGTTGCCGCGGGCCTCCTTGCCGCAGGAGGGACAGGTACGAGCATCGGAATCGGCGTCGGTCATGGCGTACGGCGGGTGGGTGCGGATTCGGGACGGCGGTCGGGTAGGTGACGCACGTCCCCTGAGAGGTGATCTTCGGCCATGCCCTGTCCGACCCCCGCCGTCGCGCGACCACAGAGGTCCGGTGGGGCCATGGCTCGGGACGGCGTGTGAGCAGGGCTTCAGGGGACCGGATGGTATCTAGGGCCGGGGGCGGCGGCAACGGATCCGGAAGGTGCCCGGGTTTCCCGACCAGGAGACCGCGCAGGACCCGACGGCCCCCCTGGGCCACCTGGCCGTGGCTTCTGATGGCGGGCCACCTCATGGTCTCGATCCCCCTCGCAGGAGCCCAGCAGCCGGTGGGGGACGTCGCGACCCTCGAACAGGTCCGTGCGGACACCGGCGCCAGCCGTCTGGTGGAGCGGGCTCGCCGGGCACGGGCACGGGAGATCCTGGATCTGCCAGGCTACGACGCATGGATCCGGGAGACGGTGCAGGTGGAGTTGGAGGCCTCGGGGCTCCGGAGACCACGCAGCTACCTGCGGCAGGAGGGAACGAGTCGCCTGCAGTGGCGGCCAGGCGGGGAGCCGTCGGTGCTTCCCACCGGGGACGGGCGCCGCTCCTGGCCGCTCCTGGAGCTTCGAGGAGACCGGTACGAGATGGAGGTGCCGCCGATGGCGCTGGAGCCGGGAGCCCTGGGTCGGTTGTCGCTGAGTGGTCGGACGCTCCTGCACCCGCTTGGGACCGAGGGCGGGCACCACTACCTCTTCTCCTCCGGCGACACCGTCCACCTCCCCTGGGGTGATTCGACGCGGACGCTCGTTGAGGTCCGGGTACGGCCCCGAGCCGACGATCCCCGGTTGGTGGCCGCCTCCCTCTGGATCGATGCCGAGACGGCGGGACTGGTCCAGCTCACGGCGGAGCCCGTGCAGGCCGTCCCCTGGCCCATGAAGGTCCCGGTAGAGGAGCTGGAGGGTCTGCCCGGGATGTTGCCCCTTCCCCCCACCATCCTTCGCGCTGAGGTGGATCGCATCACGGTCCGCCATCGGTTGGCTGGCGGCCGGTGGTGGCTCCCCGCCCAGGTCTCCGCCTCCGGGCGTCGGGGAGTGGTGGCCGGGATCGAATCGGTACTGGAGGCCACCTGGACGGTGGAGGAGCTTCAGCCCCTCGACGGCGAAGGAAGGGTGCCACCGGCCGGGGAGGCCCGCCAGGCCCCGGGTGGACGAGAGGACGACCTCGCATCCCTGCCCGAAGCCGACCTGCGCACCACCGGCCCGGGGCGAGGTCTGTGGATCCCAACGTGGTCGTTGGCCCCCGTCCGCTACAATCGCGTGGAGGGACTCAGCGTCGGAGCCACGGTGGAGGTGGACCCCGGACCCCACCGACAATGGACGCTCACGGCCCGCATCGGCGTCCCCAGCCAGGCCGTGGACGTCGGGCTGGAAGGGTTCTGGGGCGACCAGGACGGGGGCTGGCGGGTGCGCCTCTTCCGGGAGCTCCGAAGCATGAACGACTGGGACGACCCCTTCGGTCTCCCGACGTCGGCGGTGCATCTGGTCCTCGGATCCAGCCTGAGCGAGTACCTCCGCGCCACCGGCCTCTCCCTGGCCCGGGAGGGGGGCGGACGTGGTGGGAGCCCACACTGGCGCCTCGAGGGATTCCATGAGGACCAGGGCCCGGTGGACAAGGCGACGGGCTTCTTCCTGCTCCAGGGCCTGACCGGGGATTCGGTGGGGGACCTGATTCAGGCGGATCCGGGGCGAGTGACGGGACTCCGGGGTCGCCTCGGGGGGTACCGGGGGGCCGACCCCTCCCGCTGGATCCTCGCCGGAGAGATGCGAGGGGAGATCGGTCGAGGGGACGCCTCCTACCAGCGCCTGACGGCCGTGGGCTCGGTCCGGCGGCCACTGGGGTCCCGATTGGATGCAGGGCTGGAGATCGGGGGCGGATACGCCTGGGGCGAGGACGTCCCGGTCCAGCGGACCTTTCTGCTGGGGGGCGATCGCACCGTCCGTGCCTTCGAAATGAACCAGCACATCGCCGACTCCTACGCGCGGGTCCGGGCCGAATTGGCCGGGGGGTGGCCGGCGCTCCGTCCCGTGCTCTTCACCGACGCAGGATGGCTCTCTTCCCTCCGGGACCCGCCGGAGGCCGGCCCGGTCGAGCAGGAGGAGGTCCTCCTGAGTGCTGGAGGCGGTCTCTCCGTCCTCGACGGCATCATGCGATTCGAACTCGCCCGCGCCCTCCGCGGAGGAGATGCGTGGTCGGTCCACGTCTACTTCGACGGGGTCTTCTAGCGGAGCGGCGGAGGCGCCGGTGGAGAGTTGGGCGCCGAATCGCAGCACGTCGGCAACACCACGCTACAGCCCGGTGGGCTGGTCCAGGAACTCCCAGGTCAGGTCGAAC
The DNA here is from genome assembly GCA_937136445.1 of uncultured Gemmatimonadota bacterium. GTDB lineage: Bacteria > Gemmatimonadota > Gemmatimonadetes > Longimicrobiales > Gaopeijiaceae > JAJCZZ01. The sequence continues at coordinate 2,592 of CAKZOQ010000212.1, read as the reverse complement.
CGGTCCGCCAGGTGGGCCGCCAAAGCCTTCACACCGAAGGTCTCCGTGGCGTAGTGCCCCCCGAGGAAGAGATGGATGCCGGACTCCATGGCGTCGAAGTGGGCGTGGTGGGGCGCCTCGCCGGTGACGAAGGCATCCAGGCCGAGCTCCACCGCCTCGGACAGGAATCCCGCACCCGCACCGGTGACCACCCCCACCCGCCGGACCTTGGCCGGTCCTCCGGCGATGGTGTGGACCGGGCCTCCGAGAACCTCCCTCAGGTCTCCTTCGAGCTCGTGGGCGGGGACGCCCTCCGCCAGACGGCCCCACCACCCGATGTCCACTCCGTCGTAGTCCGCGAAGGAGTCCTGCACCTCGAGGCCCAGAGCTTCCGCCAGGAGGGCGCAGTTGCCCACGTCCCGATGTGCGTCCAGGGGAAGGTGGATGCTGCACAGCCCGACATCGGATCGGATGAGGGGCGCGACCCGCCGGAAGAGCTGCCCGGTGAGCGGGGTCAGCCCGCCCCAGAAGAGCCCGTGATGGACCAGGAGGAGGTCGGCGCCGCGCTCCACCGCGGAACGGATGGAGGCCTCCGACGCATCCACCGCCACCACCAGGTGCTCCACTTCGGCGGGCCCCTGCACCTGGAGGCCGTTGAGTGCCGTCGAGGAGTCCGGATGATCGGACAGCTCCAGGTAGGCCTCCAGATATTGGAGGATGTGTTCTAGTTCAGCCATGGCTGCACCGGGTCCGAGGGCGGGTCCGAGGGACCCCCTTCCGCGAGCCGTTCGCCATGGACGGCCGCCGGAGAGCGGCGATTCCCGGGGACGTGGAGAACCTGTGGAAAAGTGGACATCCTACGATACCTGTTTGTTGCACGGGGCTGTGGAAAACCGTGTATCTCATTGTCTGATAAACACATACACCGTGACACCAAACGTGGACAACCGGAGGTGGCGGGCTGGGGATAAGTGCCCCGTGCATCCCTCGGGCCGCTCATTGGACCGAGGTTTCGGGCGGGTCGGCCTCCTTCCGGGAGGCGGCGCTGCCAGAGTCCGTCTCGATCTCTCCAATGCGCACCGTTCCGTTCAGGAGGGCGCCCTCTTCGAGCTGCATCCGGCGGGCGTGCACATCACCCTGCACGCGACTCGTCGCCTGGAGCTCCAGCCGTGATTCCGCCACGAGGGTTCCTGCGACGCGTCCAGAGATGACGGCATCCTGGGTCCGGATGTCGCCGTCCACAGTGCCCTCCTTCCCGACGACCACGGCCTTGCCGGCTGCGACGGACCCCTCCACCCGCCCCTCGACGCGAATGGTCCCGTCGGTCTGGCAGTCCCCCACCACCGTCATGCCCGGCCCGATGATGGAGATCACCGTCTCGGGAGCGCTTCCGCCATTGCTGCGATCACGTGCCATGGATCTCCTCGCGGGTCAGGGCTGCTCGAGGAGGGTCAGCGGGTCTACCGCCTCCCCGTCCAGAAGGATTTCGAAGTGCAGGTGGGGCGCCGTGGACCGTCCACTGGATCCGGAGAGGGCGATGACCTGCCCCCGCCGGACGGCGTCGCCAGGCTCCACGAGAAGCTGGGAGGCATGGCCGTACACCGACCGATACCCGTCTCCGTGGTCCAGGACGATGTAGCGCCCGTAGACCGAATCTTCAGCCGCCTCCGCCACGGAGCCACCTCCGGCTGCGCGGATGTAGGAGTCGCTGGGGACGGCGATGTCGATGCCCGGGTGTTCGACACCCTCCATATCCAGCAGTCCCTGGGTGACGAAGCCCGGTTCCGTCAACGGCCAGCTCGATGGCGTCCCCCCCGGCGCGGAGCTCCGGGTTCGGGAGGGCGAGCCGGTGGCGGGCAGCCAGACCTCCGAAGGAGCCTCGGGGGCCGAGCCGAACAAAGACCGAACAGCCTCGTAACGCTGTTCTACTTCGCCCAGGCGCTCTGCGAGCTGTTCGATGCGGGCCCGTTCGGCCGTCATGGCCGCGATCTGCTCCTCCAGGTCCCCCACTCGGGCGGCGCGGGCGGCCAGATACCACCAGCTCCCCGCCATGAGGATCAACCCAAGGGCCACTACCCCGGCCGCGACGCCCCAGAGACGTAGTCGTCCGTACGACACCCGGAAGGTTCTCCGATCCTCCCCGCCGTCCGGAATCACCATGACGGTGAGGTACCGCCCACCCCACCCCCCTTCCGAGCTCACCCCACGACCTCGGAAGCCGAGGCGCCGGTGACCAGCTCGAACACCCGTTCGAAGTCGTCGGGACCCAGGTAGGTGATCTGGATCGTCCCCGTGCCTCCGGAGCCTTCCTTGATCCGGACGCGGGTGGAGAGGGACTCCTGGAGGGCCCGCTCCAGCGCGACCACCAGGGGATCTCGGGAGCCGCCCGAGCCAGACGGACCGGAGGATCGGCCGTCCTTCGAGGGGTCGGCAGAGGATCCCTGAGCTGCCTTCGCCCGTCGCTCCACCTCTCGAACCGACCAGTCGCCCTCCACCGCCTTCCGAGCCAGCCGACCGGCCTGGACGGAATCGTCGAGGGAGAGGAGCGCGCGGGCGTGCCCCACCGACAACTCCCCGCCCTCCAAGAACTTCCGCACCGACGGGGGGAGCTTG
>CAKZOQ010000211.1 GCA_937136445.1 uncultured Gemmatimonadota bacterium | reverse complement strand
TCCGTGGGTAAGCGGATCACAGGTACGGCCCTCATCCTCGTCTGGCTCGCCATGGTGGGCTGGCAGGTCCGGGCGGAGTACTTCCAGCCGGAGCTCGCCCGTCTCGCCGAGGCGGCCCTCTCGCTGAATCCCGGGGTGAGCTTCTACACCCTGACCATGGGGGAACGGACGGTGGGGCAGGCCACCTCCCGCCTCGACACCCTCCCCGACGGCTTCGAGCTCGAGGACTTCATGAGCCTGGAGCTCCCGGCGCTGGGCCAGACGGGTACGGCGGTGGCCCGGACCCGGGTAAAGATGTCGGACGCCCTGGTGATGGAGGAGTTCTCCTTCTCGCTGGATTCGGAGGTAGGCCGCTTCGAGGCCTCCGGCACCCTGGGCGCCGACACCACCCTCCGTGTGACCATCAACTCGGCGGGGAGCGTCCAGAACGTGGAGTTCCGCCTGGAGCAGCCCCCGGTCTTCTCGGCGGTGCTCCCCATCCGGCTGGCCATGGGCGAGGGGCTCGAGGTGGGCCGGTCCCATACCTACCCCGTCTTCGACCCCACCAGCATGGGAACGCGGCAGGTGGAGGTCCGGGTGCTGGAGCACGACACCCTGGTGGTCACCGACTCGGTCTCGTTCGACAGCCAGTCGGCCCGCTGGAGCCCCGCCGGGCAGGACACCATCCCCGCCTGGCGCATCGCGGAGGTCTTCGGAGGCGTCCAGGTGGAGAGCTGGATCGATCAGGACGGCCGCATCCTCCGGGCCTCCAGCCCCATGGGCTTCACCATGGAGAAGACGGAGTACGAGCTGGCCCGACAGGCGACGGAGCAGGCCCGTCTGGCGGATTCCGGCGGCTCCCCGGTGGACGACGACGTGATCCTCTCCACCGCCGTCCAGTCCAACGTGGACCTCTCGGATGTCAGCCGGTTCCGGGAGGTGCGCTTCCGCCTCTCCGGCGTGGAGTTGGAGGGCTTCCAGCTCGACGGCGGCCGCCAGACCCTCCGTGGCGACACCCTTGTGGTCCGACAGGAGGACTGGGACGCCGTGGATCCGAGCTACGAGCTTCCCTACGCCCGCATGGACCTGGCCGACGCCCTGGCCCCGGAGCCCCTCATCCAGAGCGACGACCCACGGATCGTCAACCGGGCCGAGGAGGTGACGGCGCGGAGCACCGAGTGGCGACAGGACCCGAAGCGGGTGGCCCGCCAGCTCACCACCTCCGTCTACAACATGCTGGACAAGAGCATCACCTTCAGCGTACCCAACGCGGTGCAGGTCCTGGAGACGCTCCAGGGCGACTGCAACGAGCACACCGTCCTCTACGTGGCCATGGCCCGGGCGCTGGGTCTGCCGGCCCGGACGGCCGTGGGACTGGTCTACGTGAACGGGGCATTCTTCTACCACGCCTGGCCCGAGGTCTGGCTGGACGAGTGGGTCGCCGTCGATCCCACCTTCGGCCAGTATCCCGCCGACGCCTCCCACATCCGCTTCGTCATCGGGGGCCTTGCCCAGCAGGTGGAGATCGTCCGCCTCATCGGCAACCTGGACATCGAGGTTCTGGAGCGGATTCCCGTCGATCAGGCCGCCCAGGACTGACCCCCTCCCTCACCGGCCGACCGGCCGCAGGAACTCCGTGACCGAATCCCAGAGCGTAGACGCTCCCGAACCGCACGTGGCCGCCTCTCCGGCGCCCCCTGCCCAACGCCCGGCAGACGGCGGCCGGTCCGCCGGCACCATGCTGGAGCTCCGGGGCGTGGTGAAGCGCTACGGGGACTTCACCGCGGTGAAGGGGCTGGACCTCCGGGTGGAGCGGGGGGAGATCTTCGGGTTCCTGGGCCCCAACGGAGCGGGGAAGACCACCACCATCCGGATGGTGGCCGGGGTGCTCCGCCCCACCGAGGGCACCCTCCTTCTGGGCGGAGACGACCTCGTCGCCGACCCGGCCGCCGCGAAGGCCCGCCTGGGCTACATCCCCGACCGCCCCTACCTCTACGAGAAGCTCTCCGGCGGGGAGTTCCTGCGGTTCGTGGCGGGGCTCTGGGGGAAGGACGGTCCGGAGGCCGAGGCTCGTGGCGACCGCCTCCTGGAGCTCTTCAAGCTCACCGAGTGGAAGGACGAGCTCATCGAGAGCTACTCCCACGGGATGCGGCAGAAGCTCCTCATCAGCTCGGCCCTCATCCACCAGCCGGAGATGATCCTGGTGGACGAGCCCATGGTGGGGCTGGACCCCCGGGCGGCTCGGCTCCTCAAGGACCTCATGCGCGCCTTCGTGGAGGAGGGCGGCACCATCTTCCTCTCCACCCACACGCTCGAGGTGGCGGAGGCGCTCTGCGACCGCATCGCCATCATCAGTCAGGGGGAGGTCATCGCCCAGGGCACCATGGACGAGCTGCGGTCGCAGTCCGAGGCCGCAGGGGGAGCCCACCTGGAGGAGATCTTCCTGAAGGTCACCGGCGGCGACGCCATGCAGCATGTCATCGCGGGTCTGCGGGAGGCCATCCAGCGGTGAGCACCCCGGCCCAGGCGGGGATCCTCTGGCTCCTCCGGCCCAAGATCCGCACCAAGCTCAACCGGG
>CAKZOQ010000210.1 GCA_937136445.1 uncultured Gemmatimonadota bacterium | reverse complement strand
CCTCTCGGCCCGCCTCGAGACGTCCGAGGGTCGGACTCGGGAGCCCATCGCCGTCGTGGGCATGGCCTGCCGCTTCCCCGGCGGATCGGACACCCCCGAGGCCTATTGGGACCTGTTGCGCGAGGGGAGGTCGGGAATCGTCGAGATCCCCCGGGATCGATGGGACATCGACGACTGGTACGACCCCGAACTCTCCGAGCCGGGGACCATGTACACCCGACGCGGGGGGTTCCTCGGGCCCGTGGACGAGTTCGACGCAGGGCTCTTCCGGATCTCGCCGCGAGAGGCCGCCACGCTGGATCCCCAGCAGCGGCTCCTGCTGGAGTGCACGTGGGAAGCCCTGGAGCACGCGGCCATCGCACCGGACAGCCTCGGCCGCAGCGAGACCGGGGTCTTCATCGGGATCACGTCCTCGGACTACGCCCGGCTGATGCGGATCGGGCGGGAGGATTCCGACGTCTACAGCGCCACGGGAACGGCACTCAACGCGGCGGCGGGGCGCCTCGCCTTCGTCCTCGGCCTGCAGGGACCCTGCATGGCCATCGATACGGCCTGCTCCTCCTCGCTCGTCGCGGCCCACGTCGCCTCCCAGTCGCTCCGGGCCCGGGAGTGCGACACGGCCCTCGTCGGCGGCGTCAACGTGATGCTCTCTCCGGAGAACTTCGCGCTGTTCTCCAAGTGGGGGATGATCTCCCGCTCCGGGGAGTGCCGCGCCTTCGACGACGAGGCGTCGGGCTTCGTGCGGGGCGAAGGCTGCGGCATGCTCGTCCTCAAGCGTCTTTCGGACGCCGAGCGGGACGGGAACCGCATCCTGGCGCGCATCCGCGGATCGGCGGTCAACCAGGACGGGCCGAGCAGCGGCCTCTCCGTGCCGAACGGACCGGCGCAGGTGAAGGTGATTCGTGCGGCCCTCGAGCGGGCGGGAGTGAAGGCGGACGAGGTGGGCTTCGTGGAGGCCCACGGGACCGGGACGCCGCTGGGTGACCCCATCGAGGTAGAGGCGCTCGGCGAGGTGTACGGGCCCCGGCGCCCCGAGGACGACCCCCTCCTGCTGGGCTCCGTGAAGCCCAGCATCGGGCACCTCGAGTCGGCCGCGGGGACGGCGGGACTGATCAAGCTGATCCTGGCACTCCGGCATGGCCGGATCCCACCTCAGCGGAGCTTCAGCCGCCCCAACACCCGCATCGACTGGGAGGGACTCCCGGTGCGGGTGGTCGAGGAGCTCCGGGACTGGCCCGAGAAGGACGGGTCCCCCCGGATCGGGGCTGTCAGCTCCTTCGGCTTCAGTGGCACCAACGTCCACATGGTGGTGGAGGCCGGCCCTCCCGAAGCCCGTGAACCGGGCGAGGCCCGCCCGCACCTCCTCCCCCTCTCCGCGCGTTCCTCCGAGGCCCTTCGCGCAGGCGCCGCGGCGCTGGCCCATCGACTGGAGGCCGACGAGGGCCCGGAGCTGGCCGATGCCGAGCGGACGCTCATGATCGGTCGCGCGACGCTTCCCAACCGCGCCGCCGCCGTGGGTGAGACCGCCGACACCGTCGCGACCCGCCTCCGCGCCCTGGCAGGCGGCCGCCCCTCGCCGGGCGTGGTCGAAGGGAGCTTCGAGGGAGCCGCCGCGCCGCGGATCGCCTTCCTCTACAGCGGCCAGGGATCGCAATACCCGCGGATGGGGATGCGCCTCCGCGAGGCGCACCCGGCCTTCCGGGAGGCGTTCGACCGCTGCGCCGAGCTGGTCCTGGACGCCGGCGGCCCCGACCTCCTGGACGTGCTGGACAGCGACGACGACGAGGCCGTCCATCAAACCGCGGTCACCCAGCCCGCGCTCCTGGCCGTCGAGTACGGGCTGACGGAGCTCTTCGGGAGTTGGGGCATCCGTCCGGCGGCGGTGCTGGGCCACAGCATCGGTGAGGTCGTGGCCGCCGTCGTGGCCGGGGTCATGTCGCTGGAGGATGCCGTCCGACTCGTGGTCGAGCGCGGACGCCTGATGCAGGCCCTCCCCGCAGGCGGTGGGATGCTGGCGGCGGAGTGCTCGCCCGAGACGGCGCTGGACGTCGCGCGGCCCTTCCGGGAGCGCGTGTCGCTCGCGGGCCGCAACGGGCCCGAGAGCGTGGTGCTCTCCGGTGGACTGGAGGAGCTGGAGGAGATCGGCGGCGTCCTCGACGAACGCGGGATCCGGACGCGGCCCCTGACGGTCTCCCACGCCTTCCACTCCCCCCTGATGGAGCCGATGCGGGAGGACTTCGAGTCGATGCTCCGCGGCCTGGAGCTGCGGGCGCCCCGGCTCCCCCTGGTCTCGAACCTCAGCGCGACCTTCGACCCCGAGGCGGGTGCGTCGGTGGAGTACTGGTCCCGACACGTGCGTGAGCCCGTCGCCTTCGAGCCGTCGATGAGGACGCTCGTCGACGAGGGCTACCGTGTCTTCCTCGAGGTGGGTCCACGCCCGGTACTGTCGGGGATGGCCAACCGCTTCCTCGACCTGTCCGAGGCGACCTGGGCGACCTCGCTCCGGGCGCGGGAGTCCGAGGCCGCCGACCTCCTGGAGGGCCTCGGCCGGCTCTTCACCGCCGGGGTCCGACCCGACTGGAACGCGGTCCTGGCGGGCGAGGGCCGCCCCGCCACGCTGCCGACCTACTCCTTCCAGCGTGAGCGTCACTGGGCCGCCGCGGCACCGACCCCCCGGGGCGCCACCACGGGAGGAAGGGTGACGATGGCCCCGACCCGGAGCTCCGCCGCCGCGTCGTCCCATCCGCTCCTCGGCGCTCCACTGGCCTCGCCGCTGACGACGCTCCAGCTTCCCTGCGATCTCGACCCGGACCGCCACCCCCTCCTGGCCGAACACCGGGTGGCCGGCCTCACCGTCTTCCCGGCGTCGGGCTACGTCGAGCTGGCCCGTGCGGCGATGGACGAGCTCGGAGGCGACGGAGGCGTGCGGATCGAGGAGGGGCGCTTCGAAGCGGCGTTGATCCTGAGCGGGGCAGACGGGCGCGGCGTCGGAACCGACGCCGCGCCCGAGGTGGTCCTCACGCTCGAGCCGGAGGGCGAGGGCGCCACCTTCGAGCTCCACGGACGCACGCCGGAGGCGCGGGCGGAATGGACCCGCCACGCCGCCGGACGGATCGGGCCCGCACGGCCGCCCTCCGACGGCGATGACGGCCCGGGAGGCACCGATCCGGAGGCGGGTGGAGCGCTCGACGGCGGGCCTCCCGACGGCTGCCCCCACGAGGTCGACATCGAGGCGTACCAGCAGCGTCTGGCGGCCCTCGGGCTCGACTACGGTCCGGAGTTCCGGACCCTCGTCGAAGCCCGCCGGGGCCAGGGTGAAGCAGTCGGTACGGTGCGCCTCCCGGAGTCGGGCCGGGGGGCGGGCCTCGGTGTCCACCCCGGACTCCTGGACGCCGCCTTCCATCTCATCGGGCTCGCCGCCGAAGACCCGGACGACGGCGACGAGCGATTCCTCCTGCCCACCGGCTTCGCCGCCGTCTCGGTTCACGAGTCGCCCGGCTCCGAGGTGCGGGTCCACTGCCGGATCCGGGAATCCGGACCTACGCGTGTGACCGCCGATCTGGTGCTTCGAACCCCCGACGGTAGGGTCGCGGTGACCATCGAGGGCCTCGAGACGCGCCGCGTCGGTCGAGAGCAGTTCCGGAGCGCGCTCGGACTCGGTACGCCGGGTCCACTCCTGGCCCTCGACTGGGAGCCGGTGGATCTCCCCTCCGGACCCGGAGAGGGCCGGTGGGGGATCGTGGCCGGAGACGACGACCTGGGTGCCGCCTTCGTGGAGGCGCTGGCTGGGGCCGGCGCCGAGGCACGGCTGCTGAGCGCCGAGGCGGCTGAGGCCCTCGCGTCGGACCCAATGGGTGTGGACGGCATCGTCGATCTGCGGTGCCTGAGCCTCGTGGACGACCCCGATCGGGCGCCTTCGGAACGGGCCGCGCGAGGTCCGGTGGGTGGGAGCCTCGAGCTCCTGGCGGCGCTGGCCCGTGGCGGCGGCCTTCCCGTCGTCCTGGTGACCCGGCGTGCCCAGCAGCTCGACCCCGCCGAGCTCGCCGAGCCGATGGGGTCGGTGCTCTGGGGCATCGGGGCCACCGCCGCCGCCGAGATGTCGGGCACCCCGATGACGCTGATCGACCTCGGTGATCCCGGCCCGGACCTCGCCGCCCTCGCCGCCCTGGTGGCGACGCCGGGACCCGAGCGACGGCTCGCCATCCGGGACGGCTCCGTCCACGCCGCCCGACTCGTACCCGCCGGACAGGGTCCACCGGACATCCCAGCGGCGCCCCGTACCCTGGAGATCCGCGAGCGCGGGTCGCTGGACGGCCTGGAGCTCCGCCCCACCGACCGTGTCGAGCCGGGCCCGGGCGAGGTGGAGATCGAGGTGCTGGCGAGTGGGCTCAACTTCCGCGACGTCCTCAACCTGCTGGACATGTATCCGGGCGAGGTCGGCCCCCCGGGCAACGAATGCAGCGGTCGGGTGGTCGCGGTGGGAGAGGGGGTCGGAACGGTCGAGCCCGGCGACCTGGTCACCTGCATCGCCGAGCGTACCTTCGGCTCCCATGTCCTGGCGGGCGAGTCCATGGTCTTTCCGGTGCCTCCCCAGCTCTCGGTGGCCCAGGCGGCGGTCTTTCCCATCGCCCAGCTCACCGCCTGGCTCGGGCTGCATCGGCTGGGAGAGATGGGCGACGGCGACCGGGTACTGATCCACGCCGGCGCCGGCGGGGTCGGGCTGGCGGCCGTCCACCTGGCGCTGGCGGCGGGGGCCGAGGTGATCGCCACCGCGGGATCGGAAGAGAAGCGGGACTTCCTCCGCCATCAGGGCGTCGCCCACGTCTTCGATTCCCGCACCACCCTCCACGCCGGCACCGTCCTCGAGGCGACCGGCGGCCACGGCCTCGACGTCGTCCTCAACTCCCTCACCGACGAGGCCATCGACGAGGGACTCCGGTCCCTGGCGACCGGTGGGCGCTTCATCGAGATCGGGCTCCGCGACCTCCGCACGCCCGAAGAAGTGGCGGCCATCCGGGACGACGTCAGCTACACGACGATGATCCTCGGGGACTGGTGCGCCGACGAGCCGGACGTGGTGCGCGGGATGTGGCACGAACTGATGGGGCTCCTGGCGGCCGGAAGGATCCCTGGCCCGCGGGTGCGTCGCTTTCCCCTCCACCGGGTCACCGAGGCCTTCACCTTCATGGCACGGGCCCGCCACATCGGGCGGATCGCGGTGACGCACCCGTCCGGCTCGGCGGCCCGCGTCCGCGACGACGGCGCCTTCCTGGTGACGGGGGGCCTGGGGGCGCTCGGACTCCATGTCGCGGACCACCTGGCGGCACAGGGCGCCGGAACGCTCGTCCTCATGGGCCGGAGCGCGGCCTCGGAGGCCGCCGAAGAACGCCTCGCCGCCCTTCGCGCGACGGGAACCGACGTCCGGGTGGTCCAGGGCGACGTCACCCGTAGGGAAGACCTGGCCTTCCTGGACTCCGCGGAGTTGCCGCCGATCCGGGGCGTGGTGCACGCCGCCGGCGTGGTCGACGACGCCCTCCTGGCTCGCCACGACGCGGACCGGCTCGAGCGGGTCCTCGCACCCAAGGCCGACGGCGCGACAGCGCTCATGCGTGCCCTCGACGCCGCGGGCATCGACCTCGATCTCTTCCTCCTCTTCTCCTCCGGTTCCGCCGTGCTCGGCTCTCCGGGACAGGCCGCCTACGCTGGAGCGAACGCCTTCCTGGACGGCTTCGCGCGACGTCTGGCGGCCGAGGGACGGGCTGCTGCGAGCATCGGCTGGGGCGCGTGGAAGGGCGACGGGATGGCCGCGGCCGTGGACGAGCGGACCGCCCGGCAGTGGGAGGCGCAGGGGATCGGAACCTTCGAGGTGGACGAGGCGATGGCCGCCCTCGAAGACGCGCTCGGTACGGGCCTTCCCTGGGTCGCGGCCCTCCCCATGGCCTGGCCGAAGTTCTTCGCCGGACTCGAGGAGGTCCCGCCCCTCCTGTCGCGCCTCGCGGGATCGCGTGGGGAGTCCCGGCGACGCGACGCCTCCCCTCCCGCCGCCGACACGTTGATGGAGGAGCTGGAACCGCTGCCGGCCGTCCAGCGTGCCCAACTGCTTCGCGAGCGGCTCGGCTCCGAGGTCGCGGCGGTGCTCGGAATGGCGGATCCGGCCGAGCTGGAGCCGAAGCGC
>CAKZOQ010000209.1 GCA_937136445.1 uncultured Gemmatimonadota bacterium | reverse complement strand
TTCGTCTCCATGCAGAACCACTACAACCTCCTCTACCGGGAAGAGGAGCGGGAGATGATGCCGCTCTGCCGCTCGGAGGGGATCGGGGTGTTGCCCTGGAGTCCCCTGGCCCGGGGATGGTTGGCCCGCTCCGTGGAGGCCCGGAACGCCACCTCCCGAGGGGAGACCGACGACTACGCCCCCAAGCTCTACGACTTCCCCGAGGCGGACGAAATCGTGCGACGCGTCGGGGAGGTGGCGGACGCCCGAGGCGCCAGCCGGGCCCAGGTGGCCTTGGCCTGGCTCCTGTCCCGGGACGGGGTGACGGCACCCATCATCGGCGCCACGAAGATGCCCCACCTGGAGGACGCCCTGGGCGCCCTGGAGGTGGAGCTCTCCCAGGAGGAGGTGGAGCGATTGGAGGAGCCCTATCCGCCTCGGCCGGTGCGCGGCCACCACTGATCCGGGGAGCCCGGGAGCGCCCGCAGCTCCGCGTTCGCCAGGCCGCCCACGACCCGATGCCGCTCCAGCGGCTCCCCGAGGGCCGAGCAGTAGAGGATGGACGCGACATCGCCGTGGGTGGAGAGGAGGACGGCCTCCCCGGGCCCATCCTCGGACGCCCTTTCGGCCACCGTCTCCTCTTCCAGGGCACGGACGAGCGCCTGCACCCGTCGCTCCACGGCACGCACGCTCTCCACGCCGAACTCGGTATGGTCCGGGTCCGCAGCATCGGCCTTCCACACCGCCCGGTACCGCGCGTCCGATCCCAGCTCCAGCTCCCCGAAGCCCCGCTCCGCCAGCCGGGGGTCCGTCCGGACCTCGGCCGCCAGCAGGTCGGCGGCGATGCGCGCGGTCTCCTGGGCCCGGCGCAGGGGTGAGGTCACCACCCGGCAGCGTCCCTCCAGCAGGCCCTTCAGGCGCGCGCGCTCGACGCCGGCCCGCACTTGCTCCCGGCCGGCGTCGGTGAGCCCGTACGCCTCGGCGTGCTCCGGGTCGCTCACCACCCGTCCCTCCCGGTTGGCACGGCTCTCCCCGTGCCGGAGGAGGAGGTAGCGTCGAGGAGTCGTCGGGTCCATCTCGGGCCGCGGGGGGGAAGGAAGGCTGTCGGCGACATCGGCCCGGGGCGGCGTTCCGTGCGGCTGGGGTCACCCGCGGGAGGCCACGATAGGTGAGGCGCCGGACCAGGCGCCAGGCACGGCGGCAGGGGGGGCGCCTGGTGAGGGGTGGTGGGATGGGGCGCGGCGAGCTTGGCCCATCCGGCGGGTCTGGAGATCATTCGGCCATGCACCTCCCATTCCTCCCCCGTCTCCGTCGGCAGATGCTCGGCGGCGTCCTGTCTGGACTCCTCATCGCATGCTCGGCTCCGTCCGCGGAGGCCCAGGGCACCGCCGAGACCCTCCTGTACCGGAACGCGGAGGACGGGACGCCGTTGGAGGCCGCCCTCTACCTTCCGGAGGGTCCGGGGCCGCACCCGGCCGTGGTGGTCCTCTCCCTGGCCGGGGTAAGCGACCTGGTGGAGCGGATGCGGGCGGCGGGGTGGGCGGTGATGGTCCCGGTGCGACGGGGCACGGCGGGCACTCCGGAGCGGCTCCTCCAGGCGAGCTTCCAGGATCTGGCCGCCGACGTCCAGGCGGCGCGGGCCCATCTGGGGGAGCGCCCGGAGGTGGATGCCGACCGGGTGGGGCTCGTGGCGCAGGGAGGGGAGACGGTGGTGGGAGTGCTGGCGGCGGGAGGATCCGATCCGCCGGCCTTCCTCGTGCTGCTGTCGGCGCGGGGCGTCCCGGGGTCGGAGACCTTCCGCCACGAGCAGCGGGCCTCGGCGACCGCCCGTGGGCTCGCACCGGGGGAGGTCCGGGAGCTGGAGGAGCTGGTCCAGCGGCTGATGGAGGTGGTACGGGCCGACGGAGGCACGGACTTCGGGGCCTACCGGATCCGGGCGCTCCTGGAGGCGGCGGGCGTCCGGCCCCGCCAGAGCTCGTCCCTGCCTGCGGAGCTGGAGGGCCAGGTGGAGTTCTTCTCGTCGGTCTGGTGGCGGGATCATGTGGTGGTGGATCCGACGGCTCATCTGCGGCAGCTCCGGGTCCCCACGCTGGTCCTCATGGGCACCTGGCCCTCGGATCGGCTCGGAATCAACCTCCCGCCGGTTCGCCGGGCGCTGGAGGAGGCCCCCACGGCCGACGCAACGCTCTGCGTGGTGGAGGGGCGGGTGGAGCACGCCTTTCCGGGCGTCGCGTTGGAGGCCCTCGAAGGCTGGTTGGGCCCCCGCCTCGGATCCGACGGCGCAGCGCCGTTCTCGTCCCGACCGGAGGCAGCGGCGCCTCCGGTCTGCCTGGCCGGTGCCGAGCCGGGCTGAGGACGACCCTGGCATCCTGGCGCCTCACCGGGCCATGTTGACGCCTTCCACCGCCGGCCTCGCCCGCCGGCCCTCTTCCCGGCACCCAGGTCCTCCCATGCCCACTCCGTCCGTGGCGCTCCGACGCCTCTTCCCGATGTTCGCCGCCGCCCTCCTCGCCTCCTGCGGACCTGCCGCCGAGCCCGAAGGCCTGCCCTTCGACGTGGTGGAGGCCACCATCCCGGAGATGCAGGCGGCCATGTCCGAGGGACGGACGACGGCCCGGGAGCTGGTGGAGGCCCACCTGGTGCGTATCGCCCTCTACGAAGAGGACGTGAACGCCGTCATGAACGTGAACCACCGGGCGCTGGCCATCGCGGACTCCCTGGACCGGCTCCGGGAGCAGGGTACGATCCTCGGGCCGCTCCACGGCATTCCCGTGGCGCTCAAGGACAACGTCCACACCACCGAGATGCCCACCACCGGCGGCGCCCTGGCCTTCGAGGGCTACACGCCGCCCTACCGCGCCACCCTCACCGAGAATCTGCAGGCCGCCGGGGCCATCATCCTGGCCAAGACGGTCATGACGGAGCTGGCGAACTTCACGGCCCAGGGCATGCCGGGGAACTACAGTGCGGTAGGCGGCTTCGGCCTCAACCCGTACGACCCGCGGCGTGACCCCCGTGAAGGACGCTTCGACGGTCGGCCGGTGATGGGCGTCGGAGGATCCAGCTCGGGCATCGGGACGGCCATGAGCTTCTGGGCAGGCAACGTGGGCACCGAGACCTCCGGGTCCATCCTCTCTCCGTCCAACGCCAACATGCTCGCCGCGGTGAAGCCGACGGTGGGGCGGATCAGCCGCTGGGGGGTCATCCCCATCACCGGAGATCAGGATACCGCAGGGCCCATGGCGCGCACCGTCACCGACGCCGCCATCATGCTCGGGGCGCTGGAGGGAGAGGCGCCGGATCCCAACGACGACGCCACCCAGCTCTGTGAGCCTCCGGCGGGGAACGACTACACGGCCTTCCTGAACGCCGACGGTCTGCAGGGGGCCCGCATCGGGATCCCCCGGGCCCAGTACTACGACTCGGTCCAGGTCCCCGGCTCCGAGGATTGGCGCGGCGGCATGGACGACGCCGAGCGGGCGGTGATGGAGCAGGTGGTGGAGATCCTCCAGGAGGCCGGCGCCACGGTGGTGGATCCGGCGAACATTCCGTCGGTCCTGGCGGACGCGCCGGAGGACAACCTCCTGGTGGCCCCGAACAGCACCGTGCTCTGGTATGGGATGAAGAGGGACTTCAACACCTGGCTGGAAACGCTGGAGGGGACGGCTCCGGTGGCCACCCTCACCGAGCTCCGCACGTGGAACGAGGCGCACCGGGAGGCCGGCTCGCTCAAGTACGACCAGGCCCGCCTGGACGAGTCCGACGCCATCGATCTGGAGGGCGACCGCGCCGCCTACGAGGAGGATCGAGCCCGGGATCTGCGGCTCAACGGTGAGCTCGGGATCGATGCAGCGCTGGCCGAGCACGACCTGGACGCCCTCCTCTTCCCGGGCTCCGGCGGGGCGGGCATCGCCGCCCGGCCCGGCTACCCCACCGTCATCGTGCCCTTCGCCTTCACCCCCAACGACGGCGGTCCGGACTTCCCCGAGGGCTTCGAGCCCAGGGACCGCCCGTTCGGCGTGAGCTTCACCGCGGACGCCTGCGCCGAGCCTCGGCTCCTGGAGCTGGCCTACGCCTTCGAGCAGGCCACGATGCGGCGGATGGCGCCCCCGCGCTTCCCATGAAGCACGCCATGAGGGCCTTCGGGGTGGCGGCGTTCCTCGCCGGGGTGGCCT
The DNA here is from genome assembly GCA_937136445.1 of uncultured Gemmatimonadota bacterium. Taxonomy (GTDB): domain Bacteria; phylum Gemmatimonadota; class Gemmatimonadetes; order Longimicrobiales; family Gaopeijiaceae; genus JAJCZZ01. The sequence continues at coordinate 112 of CAKZOQ010000209.1, read as the reverse complement.
CCCTCGCCACTGGGACCACGCCCCGGGATGCCCGCGGCCAGGCCCTCGACGCCCCCAGCCCCATCGACGCCCGGGAGAGCCTCTGGACCGAGGAGCTCACCTGGATGGAGGT
>CAKZOQ010000208.1 GCA_937136445.1 uncultured Gemmatimonadota bacterium | reverse complement strand
GCCTTCCGGGACGCCATGAGGGCGTTGCGGACGGCGCGTACGGAGGACCGACGCGATCGGGGCGTCGAATAGGCCAACGGGACTCCTCACCCGAGGTTGGTGTTCGGCGGTGGAGGCGCGGGTCCGTTTCGGACTCGCGCCGGCCAAAGCTACCCGGAGACGCGGCCGCCGTGCCACCGCCTTCACCCTGCGCCCCGCCTCCCTCAGCTCCCCGGGGCCCCCGGCAGCTTCTTCCGCAGCTTGGCCCAGGTGGAGGCCAAGTGGACCCAGCGGGGCGACTCCGAGCCCTCCGGCCGACCGAAGCGGAGGGCAGTGCGGAGGCCCTCGGCGGTGTTGGGGTGGGCCGGGAGCGTCACGCGGGCGGCGCCGAGCTCGCCGAGGGTGTGGGCGTCGGAGCCGGCGCCTCGGAGAGAGCCATGGCGCTCCGCCAGCTCCTCGGCGGGATCGTTGAGGCTCTCGGGGTGCATGCGGGCGTTGAAGACCTCCACCGCCTCCACCCGCTCCGCCATATCGTCGGCCCACCGGCCGCCTCCGCCCTTTCCTCCGGCGTAGGGGTGCGGCAGGTAGCTGATGCCGCCCTGCTCGTGGATCCGGTCCACCGTTTCGTGCATGGGCGTACCCCGGGGGATCTCCTCGGTGAGGTGGAGCCCGATGACGTCGATGCCCTCCCCCGTCTTCACCTCCTCGCCCACCACCACCTCGTCGGGGTGGCGCTCCGCCATGGCTCGGGCCACATGGATCCGATCATGGTCGGTGATGGCGAAGCGGCCGTAGCCCAGCCCGCGCAGTCGCCTCCGCACCTCGCCCGGGTCCGAGAGGCAGTCCCAGGAGCCCCAGGTGTGTAGGTGCAGGTCCATGATCAGGGGCGGAACCCCTGCCTCCTCCCGGAGTCGGGCCAGGAGGTCGGCGGCGGCGCGGTCCACCTCGTCCAGCGTTCCGGCGTTCTCCACGACATGGTCGGCGCGACCTCGCTTGGCCTCGGCGTCCATCTGGCTCGCCATGATGCGGCGGGCCTCCCGCTCCTCCAGGTCCCGGTGGCGCACCATGCGGTCCAGGCGGGCCTCCTCGGGGGCGTGGACGACGACGGTGCGGTCCACCGTGGCGTCGAGGCCGACCTCGAAGAGAAGGGGGACCTCCGACACCACCAGCGCCGAGCCTTCCGCTCGCCGGGCGTCCAGCCACTCCTGGCGCCGCTCCTGGATGAGGGGGTGGAGGATGGATTCCAACCGCTCCCGCGCCTCGTCATCTTCGAAGACCCGGGCCCGAAGCGCCGCCCGGTCCAGCCGGCCGTCGTCGTCCACCACCCCCTCCCCGAAGGCCGCCCGGACCCGCTCGAGCCCCACGGTGCCAGGCTCCACGACGTCCCGCGCCAGGGCGTCGGCGCTCACCACCGGCACGCCCAGCCGCGCCCACAGCTCGGCGACCCGCGACTTGCCCGCGGCGACGTTCCCGGTGAGGCCCACGCTCAGCACGGCGCCCTCACCCGTCCGAGGCGGAGGGCGACGGCGACCGGTCGCTCCCCTTCCGTCGTAGGATCCACCAGAAGACGACGCCCGCCCCCGCGAAGGCCGCGGTGCCGCCCACTCCGATGATCTGGGTCACCACCTCCCAGCTCTCGCCCGCCAGGAAGCCCACTGCGACGTAGAGCGCCACCCACCCCACCAGCCCAGGGAGCTCGTACATCAGATAGATCCCGAAGCGGATCCCGCTCATCCCCGCCGCCATGGGCATGAGGGTCCGCACGAAGGAGACCCAACGCGCCACGGTGACGGAGTACACGGGGTGACGCCCCAGGAACCGGTTGACCCGCTCGTGGTGGGGCGCCGCCATCCGCGCGAGACGGTGGTCGCCGTGGAGGAGGGCCTCCCCGGAGGCACGGCCCACCCAGTAGCCCAGGGCATCGCCCAGCCACCCGCCGGCCAAGGCCGCCATCACCACCTGCTGAAGCGAGAGCTCGCCCTGGGTAGCCAGCACCGTCCCCACCGCCGTGGCGAGTCCCGAGGGTACCACCAGCCCCGTGATGAAACAGGTCTCGAGGATGGCCATGACGAAGATGAGCCACGGACCGTACGTGGTGAGCCAGAGCTCCAGCGAGGCGGCCAACGGGGGCAGGCAGGGGCACGGAGCGCCTCAGCGCCGCCGGCCTTCCCTCGGCGTGGACACCACGAAGTCGTCGTCGGTCCCCAACGTCCGATCGGGACCGAAGGACTGGATGCCCACCGAGTCGTCCCACACCAGGAGCTGGTAGGTGTTGCCCCAGGCGTCGGTCGCAAGCTGGTCCGAGGGGTACCGGTAGTCCAGCCACCCGAGCCACTCGCGTCGTGCGGGCAGCCGGCCGGTGTTGGTCTCGAAGCTGACGACGTCTCGGCCCACCTGCTTCATCTCCTCCTCCACGTCCCATTTGACCACCGGGACCCAGAGGGGCTGGGCGGCCTCCACCAGCATGGTCCGGGAATCCGGGAAGTAGTACGTCGCAACCAGCCCCAGGATGATGAGCAGGAAGAGGCGAGTCATGAGCGTCGCCCCATCCTTCTGCGCATGTCGCTCCCCCACTCGAGAAACGCCACGAGCTCGTCTTCCGGCGGTACGGCATCAGGATCCCCGTAGGCCGTCTCCATTCGCCACCGCAGGTACTGCGCCGAGGGGAGCGGCAGGAAGGGCGGTCGGCGGTACCAGTCCCGGGATCGGAAGGCCCAGGCGGCTCCGAGGAGGTGCGGCAGGAGTCGCGGCCGTCGCAGTGCGAGGCCGAGCATGCGGAGGTACAGGGGGCGGTCCTCGACAATCGGTTCTACGACCCGTAGGGGTCGTGGCGGATCCACAACAATACCCAGGGGCGCCCGGGGCAACAACGCCGCTCCCGCACGCGCCACCATCGGCATCCTAATCATATGTTTACAGGTGGCGCCAGGATCCTCCGGGACGGCTCGGTGGGAGGCAGGCGGGGTAGATGGGCGCCCACCCCCGAACTCCCCTGCCCTCCTCCGCCATGCCCAACCGACTCGCACGGGAGACCAGCCCCTACCTGCTCCAGCACGCCGACAACCCCGTGGACTGGCACCCCTGGAGCCCGGAGGCCCTGGAGCAGGCCCGGACCGAGGAGAAGCCCATCCTCCTCTCCATCGGCTATTCGGCCTGCCACTGGTGCCACGTCATGGCCCACGAGTCCTTCGAGGACGACGAGACGGCCGCCCTGATGAACCAGCTCTTCGTGAACATCAAGGTGGATCGGGAGGAGCGGCCCGACGTGGACCAGATCTACATGCGGGCCGTTCAGGCCATGACCGGCGGCGGGGGCTGGCCCCTCACCGTCTTCCTGACCCCGCAGGCCGTCCCCTTTTACGGGGGCACCTACTATCCACCCGAACCGCGCCAGGGAATGCCCGCCTTCCGCCAGGTCCTCCAGGCGGCGGCCCAGGCGTTCCACACCCGGGGAGAGGACGTGGCCGAGACGGGACGACGGCTCCTGGAAGCGCTGGAGCGTGCCTCCACCCGTCCCATGGCCGACGAGGACGAGGGTTGGGACGACGGGCTGGTGGACGGGGCCGTCCAGGCCATGGCCCGGCGCTACGACGCCGTCCTCGGGGGGTTCGGGCGGGCTCCGAAGTTCCCGCAACCCGCCCTCCTCGAGGTCCTCCTCCGCCACCACCGGCGGACCGGGGAGCCCCAAAGTCTCGAGATGGCGGTCCACACCCTCCGCCGCATGGCCGCCGGAGGCCTGCGGGACCACCTGGGAGGCGGCTTCCACCGGTATTCGGTGGATGCCCGGTGGCTCGTGCCCCACTTCGAGAAGATGCTCTACGACAACGCGCTCCTGGGTCGGGCGTACCTGGATGCCTGGCGCCTCACCGGCGACGAGGACCTCCGCGCGGTGGCGACCCAGACGCTGGACTACATGATCGGCGACCTCCAGGCACCCGAGGGTGGGTTCTACGCCGCTCGGGACGCCGACTCCGAGGGCGAAGAGGGCCGATTCTACGTCTGGACCCCGGAGGAGGTGGACGATGTCCTGGGTCCGGAGGAGGGTCCCCTCTTCCGTCGGATCTACGACATCCAGGCGGGAGGCAACTTCGAGGGACGCAGCATCCCCCATCTCCCCCACGGCCTGGAGGCGGTGGCGAACCGGGAAGAGCTGGACCCCGCCGAGCTCCGTGAGCGTCTGGCGGCGGCCCGGGCCCGGCTCCTGGAGCGCCGGGCGGAGCGGGTGCCGCCGCAGCGGGACGAGAAGGTCCTCACGGGGTGGAGCGCCCTGGCGGTGCGGACCCTGGCGGAAGCCGGAGCCGCCACCAACCGAGAGGACTGGATCGAGGCCGCCGTCCGAGGAGGGGCGTTCCTTCTGGAGGAGCTGCAGGCCGACGAGGGGCTCCTCCACGTCTGGACCGCTGGCCAGGCACGAATTCCCGCCTTCCTGGAGGACTACGGGGCGCTGGGCAACGCCCTGGTATCCCTCCACGAGGCCACCCTCGACCCCCGATGGCTGGAACCGCTGGACCGGTGCTGCGAGGCCATCCTGGATGGCTTCTGGAGTGAGGACGAGGGCCTCTTCCACGACACCCATCGGACGGCGGAATCCCTCATCATCCGGCCCCGGGACGCCATGGACATGGCCACGCCCTCCGGGAACTCGCTGGCCGCCGAGGCCCTCTGGCGGGCCGGCCGACTCCTGGACCGGGACCGTTGGGCCCGGGTCGCCCATCGGGTGGTGGCCCGAGAG
>CAKZOQ010000207.1 GCA_937136445.1 uncultured Gemmatimonadota bacterium | reverse complement strand
ATGCCCGACTTCACCAGCTTCGGCGACAGCACCGGCGACTTCCTGGTGTGACGACCCGAACGCGCCACCCGACCCCGACGCCTGCCATGAAGCGAATCGCCCGGATCCCTGCCCTCGCTTTGTTGCTCGCCGTACTTCTGGGGGCCGTGTCCGCTCCCGATGCCCCGGTGGCGGACGCCGCCGAGCGCGGGGACCTGGAGACGGTGCGGACCCTCCTGCGCGGCGGAGCCGACGTGAACGCGCCGCAGGGCGACGGGATGACGGCCCTCCACTGGGCCGCCGACCGCGGAAACGCCGAGTTGGCGCGGATGCTGGTCTTCGCCGGCGCCGACGTCGAGGCGGGCACCCGCATCGGTTCGTACACGCCCCTGCACATGGCCAGCCGACTGGCCCGGGCGGGGGTGGTGGCGGTGTTGCTGGAGGCTGGGGCGGATCCCATGGCTCGGGCATCCAACACCGGCGCCACCCCGGTCCACCTGGCGGCCGCTTCTGGGGACGCGGCCATCCTGCAGGCCCTCCTCGGGGCCGGGGGGGAGCCGGACGTTCGGGAGGGTGCGTGGGGTCAGGCGCCGCTCATCTTCGCTGCGGCCAACGACCGGGTGGAGGCCATCCAAGTGCTCCTGGACGCCGGTGCCGACCCGGACGGAGCGGCTCGTTCGGTGGACGTCCGGGAGTGGGCCGACGCGGATCGCGCAGCCGCCGAGCGCCTCACCGAGGCGCTGGAGAGCTTCAAGGAGCGGGAGGGGGGCGGACCCGATTGGCAGCCCACACCGAGCCAGGTCCAGGCAGCCATCGAGCTCTCCCGTGAGATCCAGCGGCGCTGGCCCGACGTGCCCCAGGACGACGAAGCGGCGGAAGAGGACGAGGGAGAGGAGAACGAGGGGGAGGAGGACGCCCCGACCGAGGAAGGCGAGGGAGAGGAAGAGGCGACCGAGGACGACGCCGGGGCCGACGAACCGCCCGTTGAGGCGGGCGAAGACTCCGACGAAGAGAAGTCTTCGGGGGAGGCTTACGAGGAGGAAGAAGAGGAGTCCACGCTGTCCTACGCCGAGATGGTGGAGCGGTGGGGCGGACTGACGCCCCTGCTCCATGCCGTACGCCAGGGACACGAACGGGCGGCGACGGCGCTCCTCGCCGGAGGGGCGGACATCGACGCCACCAGTGCCGACGGCACGACCCCGCTGATGATGGCCACCCTCAACGGGCATTGGGATCTTGCCACCAAGCTCCTGGACGCGGGGGCCGATCCCAACGTCGCCACCATCGCCGGCGCCACGCCGCTCTACGCCGTGGTGGAACGGCAGTGGGAGCCGAAGGCGTCGTACTCCCATCCCGTCGCCTACCAGCAGCAGCAGACGACCCATCTGGAGATGATGGAGGCGCTCCTGGAGGCCGGCGCGGACCCCGACGTCCGGCTGAATCGGCACCTCTGGTACATGGAGTACACCTTCAGCGTGCTGGGAGGCAGCGGGATCTACGTGAAGGGTGCCACGCCCTTCTGGCGGGCTGCCTACGCCCTGGATGTGGATGCCATGGCCCTCCTCACCGAATACGGGGCCGACCCAGACATCGCCACCGTGAAGCCCGCGGAGCGGCGTCGGCCCCCGGACGATCCCGACGAGGAGGAAGAGGGCGAAGAGGACGCGGCCCTGGAGGCCTCCGAGGAAGCCGCGGCGGAGGGTGAGGACGCACCGGACGAGGCGCACGAAGAAGAAGCAGCTCCGGAGGAGCCGGCCGAGGAACAGGAGGCCGAGGAACAGGAGGCCGAGGAACAGGAGGCCCAGGAAGACGAGGAGGAGGAGGATCACTCCGGACTGGCTCCGATCCCCGCTGGTGGCCCGCACATCTACCCGATCCACGCCGCTACGGGGGTGGGCTACGGCCAGTCCTTCGCCGGGAACGCCCATCGGTACGTGCCCGACGGCTGGATGGACGCGGTCCGCTTCCTGGTGGAGGAGGTGGGCGCGGACGTGAATCAGCGCGACGCCAACGGCTACACGCCGCTCCACCACGCGGCGGCCCGGGGGGACGACGAGATGATCCGCTTGCTGGTGGCGCTCGGGGCAGATGTCACGGCCGTGAGCCGCTCGGGCCAGACCACGGCCGACATGGCCAACGGTCCGGTCCAGCGGGTCCAGCCCTTCCCCTCCACGGTGGAGCTGCTGGAGTCCCTGGGGTCGGAGAACAACCACAACTGCGTCTCCTGCTGACACCGGGCCCGCGGGCCTTCGGCGCCGCCCCATGAAGCAGACGACGGCCGCGCCCGAGACGTCGCTGGAGCTGGGCTCCGTGCTCCGGTTTCTCGTCCCCACGATGGTGGGGGCGGCCATGTTCCTGGTGCCGCTCCCCTTCGGCGAGACGGTGACCATCGGGATCGGGTTCCTGGCCGACGGCCTCCAAACCCTCCTGGGCCCGGCGGCTCGACCCCTCGGGGTCGTCGTGCTCTGCGTGTCGGTCCTCGTCACAGCGCTGGCCCGGTTCCTGGATCCGGCCTGGACCCGGGCCGAAGCGTGGGCGCCCATCTTCCACGTGGGAAGGGGGTGGTTCCTGCTCCGCTTCGTCGGGGCGGCCTTCGGCGTCATGACCCTCCTGGGTGTGGGCCCGGACTTCCTCGTAGGCGCGGCCACCGGTCAGGTCATCCTCAACGACCTCATCCCGGTCCTCCTCACCTTCTTCTTCTTCGCCCTGATCTTCCTGCCCTTCCTGGTGGAGTTCGGGCTCATGGAGTTCATCGGCACCGTAGTCCGCGCGCCCTTCCGTGCTGTCTTCGGACTTCCCGGGCGCAGCGCCATCGATGCCACCGCTTCCTGGATGGGCGCGGCCCCGCTGGGCGTGCTCATCACCTACCAGCAGTACGAGCGGGGGTTCTACAGTCAGCGGGAGGCTGCGGTCATCGCCACCAACTTCTCGGTGGCGTCCATCGCCTTCACCCTCCTCATCACCGGGTTCATCGGGCTGGACCACATGTTCGTCCAGCTCTACTTCACCGTGGTGGTGGCGGGGATGACGGCGGCCGTCGTCGTGCCGCGCATCCCCCCGCTCTCCTGGAAGGAGGACCGGTACCACGAGCCGGTGGGACGCCAGCTCTTCGAGGATGAGACCGCACCGGAGGGTGGGGTGGTCCGGGCGAGTCTGAAGGCGGCGGTGGAGCGCGCCCGGCGGGCCCCGAGTCCGGGTGCCATGGCGCGGGAGGTCGCGGTGAACATCACCGACATCTTCTTCGGGCTGCTTCCTCTGGTGATGGCCATCGGTACCGCGGCGCTGGCGGTGGCGGAGTTCACCCCGGTGTTCACCTGGATCTCCTATCCCCTGGTGCCCGTGTTGGAGCTCCTTGGCCTCCCGGAAGCGGCCGCCGCGGCGCCGGCGACGTTGGTGGGCTTCGCCGACATGTTCCTCCCCGCGGTCCTCCTCACCGGCGTCGAGAGCGAGCTCACGAGGTTCGTCATCGGATGCCTGTCCCTGACGCAGCTCATCTACATGTCGGAGATCGGGGTCCTCATCCTGAAGTCGAAGATCCCCCTGAGCTTTCTGGAGCTCGTGGCCATTTTCGGCATCCGTACCGCCCTCACCCTCCCCATCATCGCCGGCATGGCCCACCTCTTCTTCTTCTGAGGCCTGGCGAAGCGCGGAACCCGGCGGCGGACCGGGGCTGGTTGCCGGCGGGGAGCGGGGAACCTACCCTGGCTTGCCCCCTTTGAGGGCACCTTCCCCAACCCGCTTCCCGGGAGACGCCATGACGCGCGACGACGTCCAGTACCTGGTGGTCCACACCGCCGCCTTTCCTCACCGGAATTGCGACCGGGACGTCATCGACCGGTGGCACCGGGAGCGCGGATGGTCCGGCATCGGCTACCACTACGTCATCATCAACAACCTCCACGACGACCTGGACGACGGGACGGTCCAGGTGGGCCGCCCCTCCAACCGGCAGGGCGCCCACGTGAAGGGGATCAACGGGCATTCCCTGGGGATCTGCTGCGTGGGGCACGGCGACCAAAA
>CAKZOQ010000206.1 GCA_937136445.1 uncultured Gemmatimonadota bacterium | reverse complement strand
CCTTCCCCCGGGGAGAAGATCTCGGCGGCGTAGTCCCGCGCCACCCGTCCTTCCGCCGTGAGGGAGAGGCGCCCCCCGCGCCGCCGGAAGAGGGCCACGCCCAGATCGGCCTCCAACTCCGCCACCTGGGCACTCACCGTGGGCTGCGTGAGCCCAAGCGCCCGGGCGGCTGCCGTGATGGAGCCCTCCCGGGTCACCACGAGGAAGTAGTGGAGGTGGTGGTAGCTGAAGGTGCGTGCGGTCACCGGCGGCCTACCCTTCCACGTACTTGTCGCCCCGGACCACCCGCGCCGGGCTGGCCCACACCACCACCGCGTAGTGCGGGAACCAGGATGCGGTGGCCTCCTCCAGGATGGCTTCGGCCACCTCGTCGGTCACCAGGGTCTCGATGCGGATCCCCTGGCCCGGAATGTCCCCGGTGCGAATGCCGCGGGTTCCCCGTCCCCGGATGTCCATGACGGTGTAGCCGGTGGCACCGAGCTCCAGGAGCCTCCGGGTGAGGCGTTCCTCAAGGACCGGCTCGGCGACGATGGTGATGAGGGTCAGCGTGTGGAGCTCCATGGGTGACGGGGGCTCGGGGGAGACGGGAGGTGGGCTCAGGTCATCCACAGCGCCACCTGGTAGTAGAGGGGGATGCCGAAGATGATGTTGAAGGGGAAGGTGATGGCCAGCGAGGCAGTGAGCGAGAGGGTCGGGTTCGCGGCGGGGAGCGTCATGCGCACCGCCGGAGGCGCCGCGATGTAGGAGGCGCTGGCCGACATGGCACCCAGCACGGTGGCGCCTCCAGGGGACAGCCCGGCCAGGAGCCCGGCGCCGACGCCGACGACCCCGTGGATCACCGCCATGATCACCCCGAAGGCCAGCAGGAAGAGCCCCGACTCCTTCAGATCGCCCAGGCGCTCGCCGGCCACGACCCCCATCTCCAGGAGGAAGAGGCAGAGCGCCCCCTTGAAGACGGCCCCGTCGTAGAAGCCGGCCACCTGATCCCAGGTCCCCGGCGCCATGAAGTAGCCCACCACCAGACCACCCACCAGGAGGATCATGGTGCGCCCCGTCAGGACCTCGTGCAGGACGCTCCCCATGGATTCGGTGCGATCCGCTTGCTTCAGCGCGCCTATGGCAAGGGCGATATGGATCCCCGGGCTCTCCAGAATCGCCAGCAGAGTGGGGAGGTAGCCCTCTACCGGCTCACGCATCCCCTCCAGGAAGGTCAGGGCCGCGATGAAGGTTACGGCGGAGACCGAGCCGTAGTGCGCCGCGATCCCGGCGGAGTCGTCGGTGTTGAACCCGCCCAGCTTCCGCAGGACGGCGTAGCTCGTGAGGGGCCGGATGCACCCCAGTACGAGCGTCACCGCAACCGGAAGGATGATGACGCCCAACGGCTCCTTGGCCAGCTCCACCCCTCCCTTCAGCCCCAGGGCGAAGAGGAGGTAGATGCCCAGGCCGGTGTACATCTGCCGGGGGAGGGAGAACTCGCTCTTCACGACCCGGGCGAAGATCCCCAGGGCGAAGGCCAGGGTGATGGGGGAGAGGAGGTTGAGGCGAAGGATCTCGGTCAAAGGAAGGACTCCCCGAGGGCAAGGGCGAAGAAGGTCGGCGGCCGGAAGGAGCGTCGCCTCCTGGCCGGACATCGGGAAGACAGATCAATCAATGCTACCCATCGTATTTATCGATGGTACCGTCGAGTGTCCGAACGCTCCTTCGGGGAACTCCCGTGCCCCCCGGGAGTAGCTCGACGGCCCGTCCCGGCGGCATCTCCGGGACCCCGCCGGCGGCCACCATCCGCGCCCGGCCTCCCACCTGCACCCCCGCTATCCAATGGCCCGCGAATCGGCCCGCGACGACCTCCAGCGTGAGATCGCCCGCCGCCGCACCTTCGCCATCATCAGCCACCCCGACGCGGGAAAGACCACCCTGACGGAGAAGCTCCTCCTCTACGGGGGAGCCATTCATCTGGCGGGGTCGGTGAAGGCCCGTCGGGCCCGTCGCCACGCCACCTCCGATTGGCTGGCGATGGAGCAGGAGCGTGGGATCTCCATCACGGCTTCGGTCCTCCACTTCGACTACCAGGGCTTCCGGATCAACCTCCTGGACACCCCCGGCCACTCGGACTTCTCCGAAGACACCTACCGGGCGCTGACCGCCGCCGACTCGGCCATCATGCTCCTGGACAACCGGAAGGGCGTGGAGGCCCAGACGGAGAAGCTCTTCAGCGTGTGCAAGCGCCGGCGCCTGCCCATCTTCACCTTCGTCAACAAGTGCGACCGGGTGGGAGCCGACCCCCTCCAGCTCATCGACGACGTGCAGAAGGAGCTGGGCATCCGCTGCTTCGTGGCCACCTGGCCCGTGCGCCGACGGGGCGAGATGGTGGGGGTGTACGACCGGCTGGCCAGCCAGGTCCGCCTCTACGAGAAGGGCACCGACCACGGTCAGTCCCGCCCCGACGCCCGCCTCGTGGAGCTCGACGACCCGGAGCTGGTGGAGCTCCTCGGCGAGGACGAGCACGCCCGGGTCTCGGAGGAGATCGAGCTCCTGGAGATCGCCGGCGAGCAGCCCGACTGGGAGGCCGTGGCCAGCGGCGAGGCGTCGCCGGTCTACTTCGGGAGCGCCCTCACCAACTTCGGGGTGGACGTCTTCCTGGAGCGCTTCCTGGATCAGGCCCCGGCCCCGGTCCCCCGGGAGAGTAGCCAGGGCGTGGTGGACCCGGTGGCCGAGCCCTTCAGCGGCTTCGTCTTCAAGGTGCAGGCCAACATGGATCCGAAGCACCGGGATCGGGTGGCCTTCGTGCGCATCTGCTCCGGACGATTCCAGGCCGGGGAGGAAGCCACCATCTCCCGTACCGGCAAGTCCCTCCGTCTGGCCCAGCCCCAGGAGTTCATGGCTCGGGACCGGAGCTTCAGTGAAGAGGCGGTGGCCGGCGACGTGGTGGGACTGCACGACCGGGGAAGCCTGCGGGTGGGCGACACGGTGGCGCTCGAGAACGAGGAGCTGAACTACCCGGGCGTGCCGCGTTTCAGCCCCGAGCACTTCGCCCGCATCCACCTGGACGACCCGCTCCGGCGCAAGCACCTGGACCGGGGGCTGGAGCACCTGGCCGAGGAAGGCACCATCCTCCTCCTCTTCGCTCCGTCCATCACCGGCCCGGTCCCCATTGTCGGCGCCGTGGGAAAGCTCCAGTTCGACGTCCTTCTGGATCGGCTGGACCGGGAGTACGGGGTGGATGCCCGCCTGGAGATGCTCCCCTTCCACTGCGCCCGCTGGGTGCAGGGCCCGGAGGCGGCCATCGAGAAGACCGCGTCGGCCTACGGACGCCGGCAGGTGGAGGACACGGACGGACTCCCCATGATCCTCTTCGACTCCGAATGGGCCCTGCAGCGGGCACAGCAGGACGACGATCAGCTCCGCTACTACGACGAGCAGCCCACGGGCATCGCCGTCAAAGCTTGACCTCCCGTTTCGGGTTGTGGCTCGAAGTCGTTACATTTGAAGGTCTTTGAGTCCCCTAGAAGCTTGGAGATCCATGGCGCAGCACCCCCTGACTCTACCTGAAGAAGTCCTCCTGATGGTCCTGACGGACCGGACGGGGATCCTCCTGGAGGAAACCCACTACCGGTACGCGCTCGGTGGCGCGATCCTGGCGGAGCTCATGCTCCAGGGACGCGTGCAGCTGGAGCCCGGCACCGGTCAGCATCTGGTCACCGTGACCCAGCCAAAGGCGACGGGCGACCCGGTTCTGGACGCCGCCCTGGTGCAGCTCGTGAACGCCACGCGGCGGACCAACCCCGAGGTCTGGGTCGGTCGGTTCGCGGAGCACGACGAGCTCTACCTGCGCGTGGCGCGGCAGCTCTGCCGCAAGAATGCGCTGGAAGAGCACGAGGGCCGGGTGCGCCTCATCTTCCGGCGTACCGTCTACGCGGACCTCGACCCGGAGCTTCGGGACGATGTGATGGGTCGTGTCCGGAAAGCGGTCTTCGAGGACGAGGCCTCGGACGTACGTACCGCGTTCCTCACGGCCTTCGCCGGCGCGGGCGACATCCTGGTGAAGGTCTTCGATGCCGAGAAGCTCATCTCTCGGATGGACCACATCCGCAACATCGTGAAGTCCGCCGTCGACCTCACGGAGGAGCAGCGGGACCAGGCGCTGGAGGCCGAGCGTGCCGTCCTGCGGGCCACGAAGGAAGCCGTCCTCTCCGCCGAGGAATCGGTGGCCTGACGTCCGGCTCCGGCCACGAACACCGAACGACCCGCTCCCCATCCCGGGGAGCGGGTCGTTTCGCATGGGAGGACCCGCCGCCCAGGTAGGGCGGGTCTCGGGCGTGGCGGTCCTATCCGCCCAGGAGGAGGAGGCGGTAGGCCACCCAGGCCCCACCGTAGGCCAGCACCAGCATGTAGGCGAACTGGAAGATCGGCCACTTCCACCCCGCCGTCTCCCGCTTCATCACCGCCGTCGTGCTGAGGCACATGAGGGCGAAGACGTAGAAGATGAGGAGGGCCACCGCGGCCTCGGTGCTCATGGCTCCCTGGAGGGCATCCTGGAGCTCGAAGGAGTCCTCGCCCGCGTCCTCGACCCCGTAGATGGTGCCCAGGCTTCCGACGATGACCTCCCGGGCAGCCAGCGAGGAGACGATCCCCACCCCCACCCGCCAGTCGAATCCGAGGGGCGCGATGACGGGCTCGATGAGCTGGCCCGCCTGCCCCAGGGCGCTGTCCCGGACCGTGGGCGGAGCCCCGTCGATCCGGGGCACCTGGGTGAGGCCCCAGAGGACGACGGTGACGGTGAAGATGATCGTCCCGGCGCGCTTCAGGAAGATCCAGGAGCGGTCCCAGAGGCGGAAGAGAACGGACTTCATGGAGGGGAGCCGGTAGGGCGGCAGCTCCATGAGGAAGTCCGAGCCCTTCCCCTTCAGGAAGGTGCGCCGGAGGAGGAAGGCGGTCCCCACCGCGGCGGCGATCCCCAGGGCGTAGAGCCCGAGGAGTGTCAGCGCCCGCGCCCCCAGGAAGGGGCCCAGCACGGCACGATCCGGAATGAAGGCGGCGATGAGGAGGGCGTAGACCGGAAGCCGCGCCGAACAGGTCATGAAGGGTGTCACGAAGATGGTGGCGAGCCGATCGCGCTCATTCTCCACCGTCCGGGCCGCCAGGATGGCCGGCACGGCGCAGGCATAGCCCGAGAGGAGGGGGAGGAAGGCCCGCCCCTGGAGCCCGACCCGTTCCATGGAGCGGTCGGCGATGACCGCAGCCCGGGCCATGTACCCGGTGTCTTCCAGGATGCCCAGGAAGAAGAAGAGGATGAGGATCTGGGGCAGGAAGACCACCACCGAGCCCACCCCCGCCCAGACACCGTCCACCAGAAGCGACCGGAGGAGGCCCTGGGGGAGGGCGCCGGCCACCCAGCCCCCCGTGAGACCGATGAGGCCTTCCACCCCGTCCATGAGGGGCACCGCCCAGGTGAAGATGGCCTGGAAGACCAGGAGGACGACGGCCAGGAAGATGAGGGGCCCCGCCACCCGGTGGAGGAACACCCCGTCCAGCTTCTCCGTGAGCCCCGACATGGCCGGCGCGATATACCCCGCCTTCTGGAGGGCGTCTCGGATCCGACGGCGGCGGGCGCTGAGGACGTCGATCATGGGGAGGGTGACGGCGGCCTCGCTCCCGGCGGGCGAGTGGCCCAGAGGCGACTCCCAGCGGGGATGCCGGCTGGTCTCCACCAGGAAGGTCCGCACCCGGTCCAGTCCCCGTCCCGTCCGCGCCGAGGTCCGCACCACCTCCACCCCCAACTCCTCCGCCAGAACCTCGTCGTCGATGCGGCCGTTCCGGGCCTCGAACTCGTCGATGACGTTGAGGACGAGGAGGGTGGGAAGGCCCTCCTCCAGGACCGGCTCCGCCAGCATGAGCTGGGTCTCCAGCCGGGTGGCATCGACGATGAGGACCACGGCGTCGGGACGACGCATCCCCTCGATGGTGCCGGCCAGGGCATCCATGGTGACCCGCTCGTCCAGGGAGCGCCCAGAGAACCCGTTCACGCCCGGGAGGTCCAGGAGCTCCACCCGGGTGTCGTCCACCTCGACCCGACCCACATGCTTCTCCACCGTGACACCGGGGTAGTTCGCCACCTTCTGGCGCAGCCCGGTGAGCTGGTTGAAGAAGGTGGTCTTCCCGGCGTTGGGCGGCCCCACCAGCGCCACCAGGGGCTGGTGGGTGGAGGCGTCGGGGGACGCCGGGGCCGCCCCCGGAGACGGGGGGGAGGAGGTCGGCGGGGTCACCGGAGCTGGAGCTAGGCCGGGTCGGTGGTCTTCACGCAGAGGCAGCGCGCCAGCTCACGCCGGAGCGCGAGAACCGTCCCGTCCACCAGGACCACGGGGTCGCCGGAGGGCGACACACGCAGGGGGCACATGCGGCACCCCGGCAGGACCCCACGTTCCATGAGGGAGCGAGCCTGCTCCTCCGGAAGCTCCATGCGCACGAGCTCCACCGTCTTCCGGATGGGAACCTGTGCCAATCGAAGGTCGTCGCTCATGGGTGTGCCGGTGAGGATGAAATCGGTTCTCAACTAACCTACGGCCTGGCGAGCGACGGCGAAAGCCCGAGGCGGGATCCAATGGAACGGGTACCCTGTCCCACCCCTTTCCCCGGTGGCAGCCACGTCCTCCCTTGCAGCGGCATCCCACCTTCGACCGGAGCACCGCATGGCCCTCGACGAGCGGCAGCAACAGATGTGCGACGAGCGGGAGCACGACTTCTCCCACCTTTCCGCCCTCCTGGTGAACTGCACCCTGAAGCAGACGCCGCGCCGATCCCACACGGCGGGCCTCATGGAGATCCCCAAGGCGATCTTCCAGGAGGTGGGTGTGGAGGTGGAGGAGATGCGCCCGGTGGATCATCCCATCGCTCCTGGCGTCCATCCAGACATGACCGAGCACGGCGCCGAGGTGGATGCCTGGCCGGAGCTGGTGGAGCGCGTCCTGGACGCCGACATCCTCCTGCTCGGCACCCCCATCTGGCTCGGTGAGCGGTCCTCGGAATGCAGCCGGTTCATCGAGCGCCTCTACGCCATGTCCGGCCAACTCAACGAGAAGGGCCAGTACCTCTATTACGGTCGGGTAGGCGGGTGCGTCGTCACCGGGAACGAGGACGGGGTGAAGCATTGCGCCATGGGCGTCCTCTACGCCCTCCAGCACCTGGGCTACACGGTGCCGCCTCAGGCCGACGCCGGCTGGATCGGGGAGGTGGGGCCGGGCCCCAGCTACCTCGACGACGGCTCCGGCGGTCCCGAGAACGACTTCACCAACCGGAACACCACCTTCATGAGCTGGAACCTCCTCCACCTGGCCCGGATGCTGAAGGACGCGGGAGGGGTCCCCGGCTACGGGAACCGCCGCGACCGCTGGGACGCCGGGTGCGACATGGCCTTTCCCAACCCGGAGCACCGGAGCTGAGGCGGCGCGATCCCGGCCCGGTCAGGGGACTCCTCCGTCAGCTCCCCACGTAGGCGTCGATGGCCTGGCGGAGGGACCGGAAGATCCAGCTCCGCCGGTCGGCGTCGTTCTCCAGGAGGGTGGCCCGGAACCCGTGGTGGGTGGACTGGAAGCCGGAGAGGGGGACCACCACGATGCCGGTGGCGCCCATGAGGTAGTACACGAAACGCTTGTCCGGCCGCACGCCCTCCACCATCTCCTCCACCTCGGACCGCACGCCGTCGTCCTCGATGGCGAGGGTCATGGTCCCGTCCAGGAGGCCGTCCTCGAACATCACCGTGAAGTAGAAGGCCCCCTGGGGCTTGTTCAGGACGATGTGGGGGCAGTCGCCCAGCGCCGCCACCACCTCGTCGGCCCGGGAGGCGAACATCTGCCGTCGCCGCTCCAGGTGCTCCGGGTAGCGAGGGTCGCCCATGACCCGGGGGATGGAGAGCTGTGGGAGGGTGGTGGAGGAGACCTCCAGTCGCTTCGCGGCCAGCAGGCTCTCCACGTACTGCCGGAAGACCGGGTCCCGGTCCTTGTTGAGGACCTCGAGCCAGCCGCAGCGGGCTCCGGGCCAGGGGTACTCCTTGCTCAGCCCCTTCATGGCCAGCGCCGGCACTTCGCCGATCCACTCGCTCATGTGCAGCGGCGGGCTGCCGTCCCAGCAGAGGTTGGCGTAGATCTCGTCGGCGATGACGAAGAGGTCGTTCTCCGCGGCGATGGCGGCGATCTCCTCCAGCATGGCCCGTGGGTAGACCGCCCCGGTGGGGTTGTCCGGCGACAGGAGGAGGATGCCTGCGATGGAATCGTTGTATCGGACCTTGTTGCGGATGTCCTCCAGGTCCGGGAGCCAGCCGTTCTCCGGGTCCAGGTCGTAGGTGACGTGGTCGTAGCCCGAGTGGGCGGCCTCGGCAGAGGAGTGGGTGGAGTAGGCTGGAGACGGCCCCAGCACCCGGGCCTCGCGACGGAGGAAGCCATACACCTTGGCGATGGCGTCCCCCAGACCATTGAAGAACATGATGTCCTCCGGGCCGACCTGGACGCCGCCGCGGGCGTTGACCTGCTCCGCCAGGAAGGCCCGCACCTCCGGCACCCCCTGGGTGTCGCAGTAGCCCCACGAGCGCGGCTCGTGGACCAGCTCCGAGACGATGTCGCGGATCCACTCCGGCGGAATCTCGCCCTTTGCTACCGGGTCGCCGATGTTCTCCCAGACCACCTCGCGGCCCAGCCCTTCCAGGCGGTGGGCAGCGGCGACGATCTCCCGGATCTCGTAGCGGAGGCTGCCGGCGCCGACGTGGAGGATGTTCCTGCGCATAGGGGGCTCGGGACAATGTCGAGAGAGGACTGCGGGACGCTGGGAAGCTCCCCCTTCCGACCCCGAGGAGCAATCCCCGGACCCCACACCCGCAGCCCCGCAGGTGGAGGTCCCGGCGATGAGCCCAGGGGAGGAACCGCGGCCCTCCGTTCGGGTCCAGAAGAACACCATCCTGCCACCCTCCCCGCGGGAGCCTCCGTACGCCATGGAACTGGGCATCTTCACCTTCGCCGAGACCGATCTGGACCCCGCCACGGGCCGGCAGGTGGGAGCGGGCCCCCGCATCCGGGAGCTGGTGGCGGAGATGGAGACCGCCGACCGGGTCGGCCTCGACGTGTACGGCGTGGGCGAACACCACCGCCCGGACTACGCCGTCTCCTCCCCGGCGGTGGTCCTGGCCGCCGGCGCCGCGCGGACGGAGCGCATCCGGCTGACCAGCGCGGTGTCGGTCCTGAGCTCGGACGATCCGGTTCGAGTCTTCCAGGACTTCGCCATCCTGGACCAGCTCTCCCGGGGGCGCGCCGAGATCATGGTGGGGCGCGGCTCCTTCACCGAGTCCTTCCCCCTCTTCGGGCAGGAGCTCGAGGACTACGCCGAGCTCTTCGAGGAGAAGCTCCGCCTCCTGCTGGAGGTCCGGGCCCACGAGGTGGTGGAGTGGCAAGGCTCCCGGCACCGGGCGGGCATCGAGGCCCGCGGCGTCTATCCCCGACCCTTCCAGAAGCCCCTCCCGGTCTGGGTGGCCACCGGAGGCACGCCGGCCTCGGTAGCCCGGG
>CAKZOQ010000205.1 GCA_937136445.1 uncultured Gemmatimonadota bacterium | reverse complement strand
GAGACCGTAGATGTGGGCCGCCTCGCTGCTGGCCACCGCCGCCGCGCCCGGTTCCTCCGCCGCCCGCCGCGCCGCGTGGGCGGTGCTTCGGCTTTCCACCAGGGTCGCGCCGGGCAGATATTTCTGAAGCCACTTCCGGCACTGGGCGAATGCCTGGGGATGGGAGTATACCGTCCGGATGTCCTGGAGGGCGGCATCGGCTTCCGCCCGGGCTCCCAGACGAGCGTCCTCCTCCTGGAGGTTCGCCACCTGCTGGGCGAAGCGCGCCCGTTCCACCGTCGTCCCCCGCTGGAAGCCGTTGAAGATGGGGTAGCTGGCCCGGAGTGAGAGGCTCCAGGAGGTCGTCCCGTCGGAAAAAGACGCCGCCTGGTTGGCCCAGTCGTATCCCGAGGAGAGGCTGAGGTTCGGCAGGTATGCGGTGCGCGCCGCCGACACCTGGGCCGAGGCCGCTCCGGCCTGGGCGCGGGCCGCCACGACGCCCGGGGAGGAGGCTTCGGCGATCTGCATGATTTCCGCATCCGCCAGGAGGAGGGGTCCCGGCTCCAGCGATTCCGGTGCCACGGGAACCACGGGGATGCCCTCCCCGATCTGACGTCCGAGCTGGAAGCGGGCGGCCCGGGTGGCGGTCTCGGCCTGGAGCACCGCCTGTTCGGCGTTCACCAGCTCGAGACGCGCGCGAAGGGAGTCGGAGATGGTGGCGCGCCCCACCTCGGTCCGCCGCCGGACCATGGAGAGGTTCTGCTCCGCCTGCTCCAGGCGGGTCCGCTCCACCTCCAGGAGGTCCGACTGCCGGAGCGCCTCGAAGAAGATGTTCTCGGTGTCGAGGGTCACCTGGAACCGCTGGTCCTCCCGACTGGCTTCGGCCGCCATGATCTCCGCATCGGCCACGTCCAGCTCGGCGAAGCGGCGTCCTCCCTGGAAGAGGCTGTAGCTGGCGGAGATCCCCGCCGAGTAGGAGTCCGAACTCCCCTGTACCACCCGATCGGTGGTGGGGTCGAAGCGGTTCTGGCTCCGCAACGCCCCGGACGAACTCACGCTGAGGGTGGGAAGGAAGCTCCCCCAGGCCTGCCGCTGCCCGGTCCGGGCCGTGAGGACCCCCTGTTCCTGCTGCGCCATGGCAGGGCTGCGGACCAGGGCCCGGGCCACCGCGTCCTCGAGCGTGATGCGCTCCTGGGCCGGCAGGACAACGGGCAGAAGCAGCCATGCTCCGACCGCCGCCGCGAGGCCACGCCGGGGGAGGAGTCCTGCCCGAATTGTGCGGCTCATGGTGGCTAGTCTCGTTCGTCCCCGGCCTCGAGCGCGTCGCGCTCGGCCTTCCGCTCTTCCCAATCTGCGATCAGGGAGTCGTACCGAGCTGCCTGCTCCGCCGTGAAGACGTCCTTGATGGACTCCCGGGTCGAGTCGATGAGCGCATCGTACCGGGGGTTGTAGTCCAGTCGGAACTGCTCCTGCAGCGACTGCATCTTCGACCGGTGCTCAGTGACGATGGAGTCGATGAGGAGGCTCTGGTCCGCCGTGGGGCCCACCTGCTCGTACATGGGGGTCCGCTCGTCCTCCGCCTCCTCCGTTACCGCCTCCGCCTCTTCGGCGGGGGTGGCGACGGCCGTCCGGTCGAAGGCCAGGCCCAGGGTGAACCCCGAGCCGAAGACGACCAGAAGGAGGAAGGCGGTGAGCAGACGCGTCCTGGCGGGAGCGGACATCCTAGAAGCGGTCCGCGGCGAAGGTCACGGCGTTCCCGAGGGAAAGCGCCGCGGGGATGGGGTCGTCGCCCAGCTCCGCCACCAGGAGATCCTCCACGAGGAGGGGGTTCTCCGGTACCGTCGCCGGACTCTGGAAGAGGAGGAAGGCCGCAGCCGCAGCTGCCGCCAGCGCCGTCGGCAGGAGGGTGCGCGACCAGGCCTGGAGCACGTCCCCGACGGAGACGTCGGCGAGGAGCCGGCGCCGTGCCAGTTCGGGACCGGCGCTTTCCACGACCCAGGAGCGGAATCGGAACCAGTAGTTCGGTTCCTCGGTGGCGGGATCCAGCACACGTAGCCAGGCCGAAACCTCGGGGTCCAGCCCCGGGTCGCCCCGGTACGCGTCCAGATCGGTGATGTCGTCCATCATGTCGAAGGAGCGTCCCGTGTTAGATGTCGGCGCTGACCGGGCCCTTGAGGGCTTTTCGCAGCGCCTTCCGTGCAAAGTGGAGGTGGGAGCGGACCGTGCCCGAGGGCAGGTCGAGTCGCTCCGCGATCTCCCGATGTTTCCAGCCTTCCAGATCGTGCAGGAGGACGATCTGTCGCTGTATGTCGGACAACTCGTCCAATGCCGCCCTCAACTGGCCCCGCAACTCCGAGGTCTCGGTCACCCGATCCGGCGTGGGTTGGCTGGACGTGGCCCCGATGGGGATGGGATCCGTGTCCCTCAGAGAGAGACGCCGGATCAGATTCCGGGACCGGTTGCGCACGATGGTCATGAGCCATCCCGCGAATCGATCCGGATTCCGACACTCGTCCAGGCGCTCCAGCGCCACCATGAAGGACTCCTGCGCGGCATCCTCCGCGTCCTCGTGCTTCCCCGTGACGGAGAGCGCCACCGAATAGGCAGCCCGCTCGTAGCGCTGAACGAGATACCCGAAGGCGCGTTCGTCGCCCCCGCAGGCCAACTCGACCAACTCTCCATCCGTGGAGTCTTCGGACGCTTTCAAGGACACCGACCCTCTGCACCGTGTTGAGACCGTGGTTGTTCGAAGGCGTTCCCCCGACCACGGGAGAACGGCGCCGACCCATGGAAGCTACGGTCTCGGCAGCGGGACGGCACCCCATGCGGAGGCAACCCACGGCGACTCACGGCCGCCCTCGGGGGGACCTCAGGCGGCGCCCTTCCAGCGGCCGTAGGGGAGCGTCGGCGCAGGACGCACCTTCCCCCCCCAGATGAAGGCCTGGATGCGTGGCGTGGCCGGCGGGTGGTCGCCTCCCCGCGTGATGACGATCCCCTCCCTCGGTGGGACCGCCGCCGTCCCGTCCCTTCCCATCCCGTTCATGGTCTGACCCCCGTGTGCGCACATCGGACGATGTCGCCCGCCCCGTAGGATGCGGGTGCTCTCGAGCGTACGATGAGGCAGGAATCGTGCCTTTGACCCACCGAATCCCGGGCCCCACCGGAGATGCCCCGGTTCGCCAGGGCTGTGGCGCACTCCACCCGGCGTCCCGTGAACGCTCCCGACCCCGCCCAATGATGAAGATGTCCTCCGGGGAGGACAGCGATTTCAACGGGTTCGCCGGTTCCGGTCCCGGCGGGTCCCGGGGAAGAAGGGCGCGGGCTCGTAGGGGTCGGGGATGGGCCTGGCTCGGCCCCAGGCCGCCAGCAGCTCGTCGGGGGAGAGATCTTCCAGCTCCCGCCCCACGGCCATCCCCTCCCGTTCCGGCCCATCCGCACCCCGGGGGTGGAAGCCCACCAGCAGGAGGTGGGCGCCGCCATCCGACCGCGCACGGCCCCGGACGGTGATCACGAAGGGCTCGCCGTGCAGCTCCACCTCCAGCTCGCTTCCCGCGACCGCGCCGGCGGCGTCCACGGTTTCGGGGGGGTCCAGTCCCGCCCGGACGGGGGTGGGTCGCTTGGCTCGTGTCGCCCCGTCGTCGCCGGAGTCGGATCCTCGAGCGGGAGGTGGCCGCGGTACCACTGGTCGGGGCCGGGGGGTCTCGGCGTCGGACGGGCCGTCCGGAGAGGTGGGGTCGGTCATGGGGAGAAGGTGGGCCCGCCCCCGGAGCCCTTCAAGCGGGCGGGAGGGCGGCGGCTCGGCGCGGATCGGTGAACTCCGGGCTCACGCCGGGAACTGGCTCCCCAGCGTATCGCTCTCGAAGACCCGCACCCGGTCCAGCTGGGCAGGATGGGCGACCCGCGGCGTCAGGCGACGGTAGAGCCATCGAGCCAGATTCTCGGTGCTGGGCTGCATCTCCCCCTGGGCGACGGCCGCCACCGCGGTGTTGAGGTCGCCCTCGTCCCAGCCGGAGGTGAGCTCCCCCATCGCCTCGTCCAGCGCCATGAGGTCGGTGAGCCACCCGGTGTCCGGGTCCACCGGACCCACCACCTGGACCTCCACCGTCCAGCGGTGGCGGTGCGGCTCCGCCTGATCGCCGAATCGCGCCCGGTTCTGCTCCGGCGAGGCGTCGGCGTCTCCGTAGTGGTGGGAGGCGGTGAAGTGCATCCGCCGGATGAGTCGTGCCTTGTCCGCCATCGTCCTCGCCCCGAGTGTGGTGACGTCGTTCGCATCGGGCGTTCGGAGCCCGTCGGCCCCGGCGAACGAACCCCGACGGCTCCCGGATGTGCCTCCCCTCGCCCCTCCCCTCCACCAGCCGTGCGACGGCGTCCACCGGGGTGCCGGGAAGCTTGCCGGATCCGACGCCACCCCTCCTCTTAGGAGTACCCTCCCCACCGGGGGTCGGCGACGCCCCCACTGCGTCGAATCTCCCGCCCGCCAGCCCTCCGCCCGTGACCGACGACGACAAGGCCCGTCCGCCTCGCCGCGAGTACGCTCAGCTTCTCCGACTCTCGGAGCGGCTCCTGGGCCAGTTGGAGTCCATCCGGGACGAACTCGGCTCCGGGCCCACCACGGACCTCCTTCATGAGATCCGGAACCGCACCGGCTCATCTCCGGAGCTGAGCGGCGCCGTGAGCGCCATCGAACAGGCCATGCGGGCCCTGAAGCTCACCGAGTCGGAGGTCCGGAAGGCCATCTTCGATACTCCCCAGGGGCTTCAGGTGGAGGGAGCTCCCAACCTCCCCGCCCACCTCCAGCGGTTCCTGGCGGAGCGGGCCTCCATGAGCGACTTCCAGTACGACGTGACCCAGGACCCGGTCCGGGGCTGGATCATCTGCTGGAAGGAGTACACGGAGAAGGGCACCGTGCGGGGCTACGGCCAGATCAGCGAGCGCCCCTACGCCTGGATCGAGGACTGATCAGGCGAGGCCGAGACGTCCCCGCCGCACGGCGGCCAGGGCGTCGTCGCCGTAGAACATCCGGATGTACTTGGCCTGGGTGGGTGTCACCCGCCGCACGGCCCACACCAGGTGCACGTAGTTGGGCTCCCGGGGGTCGGTGTGGAGGCGGAGCCCGGCCTCCTTCGGGGTCCGGTTTCCCTTCCGGTTGTTGCAGGGAGAGCAGCTCGTCACGACGTTCTCCCAGCTGTTCTCTCCGCCCCGGGAGGTGGGCAGGATGTGATCCCGGGTGAGGAACTGCCGTCCCCGGAGCTCCCGGCGATGACGCCCGCAGTACATGCAGGAGTACCCGTCGCGGGCGAAGAGGAAGGTGTTGGTGACCTGACGCCGGAACCGCCGGGGGACGTGCACCAGTCGAACCAGCCGGATCACCAGCGGGCAGGGCAGCTCGGTGTGTTCCGACCGGAATCGAAGCGCCTCGTCCGCTTCCAGGATCTCCGCCTTCCCGTCCAGGACCAGCCGCACCGCGCGACGCGACGGGACGATGGTCAGCGGTTCGAACGAGGCATTCAGGGCCAGGCAGCCCACTTCCTTCTCCTGACGAGGGGTCGAACGGGGATCTCCGGCCGAAGATATCCCGGCATCCCCGTCTCCGGCAATCTCCGTGACGGGTTGGATACCGAAGCGACGCCTCCTCCCAGGACGATGGCTCAGAGGAGGGCCACCGGATCCCGGTCCAGGGCGAGCCGGATGTCGCCGGAGGGGAGCTTGAAGCGCTCGGCCAGGAGCCGCCCCACCCCCCCCAGCGCCCCGGCGTCGTCCGAGCGGAGGAGGAAGTGCCACCGCCATCGACCGTGGAGGCGCTCGATGGGCGCCGGCGCCGGCCCCACCAGCTCCACCTCCGGGGCGTCGGGGCCCCGGGCGGACCGGGCCTTCCGCACCAGCGCCCGGGTCCAGGCCGCCGCCTCCTGGGCGGTGGAGGCCACCTGGGTCTGGTCCGGACCGCTGAGGACGGCATTGATGAGTCGGACGTGGGGAGAGTAGCGAGGCTGGCGCCGCTCCTCCAGCTCCCGCTCGGCGAACCCGTCGAAGTCGTGGGCCACCGCAGCCTGCACGGCGTAGTGGTCGGGGAGGGAGGTCTGGATGAGGACCTCGCCCCCCAGCGTCCCTCGCCCCGCCCGCCCCGCCACCTGGCTCAGGAGCTGGAAGGTCCGCTCGCTCGCCCGGAAGTCCGGCAGGTGGATCCCCACGTCGGCGTTCACGACGCCCACCAGCGTCACCCGGGGGAAGTCCAGCCCCTTGGCGATCATCTGCGTGCCCAGGAGGATGTCCACCTCCCCGCTCCCCACCCGGTCCAGGATCCGCTGGTGGGACCACTTCCCGGAGGTGGTGTCCACGTCCATTCGGGCGATGCGGGCTCCGGGGAAGGTCTCGGTGGTGACCCGCTCCACCTGCTCCGTGCCCAACCCCCGGAAGGAGAGGTCGTCGGCGCCGCACCGGGGGCAGCGCGAGGGGGCAGGTGCCTCGAACCGGCAGTGGTGGCACACGATGCGTTGGGTGGTCCGATGGTAGGTGAGGGAGATGGAGCAGTTGCGGCACTGCTCCACCTCCCCGCACTCCCGGCACTGCACGAAGGAGCTGTAGCCCCGTCGGTTCAGCAGCAGGATCACCTGCTCCCGTCGCTCCAATCGGGCGTCCACCGCCTCCACCAGCTCGGTGGAGAGGACCTGCCCACCCCGGCCGCCGGAGGCTCCCCCTGCCGGCGCACCGCCACCCTCCTTTCCCCTCCGCAGGTCCACCACCCGGACCTCCGGCAGGGTGGCTCCCCCCACCCGCTCCGGAAGGTGCAGATGGCGGAACTTGCCGGTGCGGGCGTTGTGCCAGCTCTCCAGCGAGGGCGTAGCACTCCCCAGTACGCACACCGCCCCGGCCTGCCGGGCCCGGACCACCGCCAGGTCCCGCGCCAGGTAGCGGGGCGCCTCGGACTGCTTGTAGGAGCCCTCGTGCTCCTCGTCCACCACCACGGCGCCCAGATTCGGCAGCGGCGCGAAGAGGGCGGAGCGAGCTCCCACGGCGATGCGGCGCTCACCCGTCCGCAACTGCCGCCAGGCATCGTAGCGCTCCCCGTCGGAGAGGCCGGAGTGGAGGACTGCCACCTCGTCGCCGAAGTGGGCCCGGAAGCGCGCCACCGTCTGGGGTGTCAAC
>CAKZOQ010000204.1 GCA_937136445.1 uncultured Gemmatimonadota bacterium | reverse complement strand
GAGCCCACCTGCCTCGCCGACGTCTACCGGGACATCCGGGACCTGGCGGAGCGGTTGGGCGTGCCGGAGCAGGCGGAGCCGCTGGTCCAGTCGATGCGGGCCGAGCTGGGAGACGGGCGCCCCTCCCCGTCGGACGCCGACGGCCCTGCCCCCGAGGACGACCCTCGGCCCGCCATCCTGGTGCAGTGGTGGCCCAAGCCGGTCATCACCCCGGGCGCCCAGTCCTGGGCCACCGACGTCATCGAGGCCGCCGGCGGTCGGGCGGTCCTGGGCCACGAGCCGGTGAAGAGCCGCCCCATGGAGGACGACGAGGTGGCGGAGCGTGCCCCGGACGCGGTGGTGCTCTCCTGGTGCGGCGTCCATCCGGACAAATACCGCCCCGACGTGGTCCTCGGGAACGAGGCATGGCAAGAGTTGGACTTCGTGCAGGAAGGGCGGGTGTACTGCGTCGGCGAGCCCTACCTGGGCCGTCCCGGTCCGCGCCTTGTCTCTTGTGTGCGAGCCCTGCGCCGCATCGTCGACGAGCTCGTCGCCGGGCGCGCGGAGAAGAACGTCTCCCCCTCATCCTGAACCGTCCCACCCCTTCCCCCCTCCCCATCGTCATGACGCCCGACCCCCCCACCGTCGTCCGGACACCCGAGGAGGCGCTGACGCGTCTGCGCCAGGGCAACCGCCGATTCGTCGCCGGCCGCCTCTACGACCGCCCCTGGCCCAAGCTGGTGGAGGAGACGGCCGGCGGTCAGCATCCCTACGCTGCGGTCCTCGGATGCGTGGATTCCCGGGTCCCGCCGGAGATCGTCTTCGACGAGGGCATCGGTGACCTCTTCGCCGTCCGGGTCGCCGGAGCGGTGGTGGGGCGCAGCGTCATCGGCAGCCTGGAGTTCTGTTGCGGAGTGGCCGGCGCGAAGGCGGCGGTGATTCTGGGCCACACGGGGTGTGGCGCCGTGGCCGGCACGCTCCGCGGCGACGACGGGGGTCACTTCGGGGCCATCGGCGAGAAGATCCGCCCGGCCGTGGACCGGGTCCGCGCTGCCGGCGGCGATCCGGACGACCCCGACTTCGCCACCCGGGTCACGGTGGCCTCGGTGAAGCTCGGGCTGGAGCGACTTCGCAGCGAGAGCGACATCCTCTCCGAGCTGGAGTCCCAGGGAGAGGTGGCTCTTGTGGGCGCCCTCTACGACGTGGCCAGCGGAGAGGTGCGGTTCTTCTAGGGGTTGGTCCGGGCCGGCCTCAGCCCGCCGCCTTCCAGGCCGCCACCAGCTCCACCAGCTCCGGGTCCACGGTGAGGGGCTCGGACTGCTCGTGGACCTCCAGGTCGAAGCTCTGCCCCCGCCGCACCAGGTCCAGGATCTTCCGTCGGGCCTGATCGGCGGAGCGGGCGAAGCCGTCCCGCAGGGTGAGGTGCACCGCGTGGACGCGGGCCTCGAGACCGAACCCCGCCGGACGCCTCAGGTGCAGAAGCACGCGGATGGCGCCCTGCGCCGCCGGGGAGGGCCCGGTCATGCAGTACGGGGGGTGCGACGCCCGGCGGGCCAGGCGGAGATGGGGGTGGGGCGGGACACGAGCGATCGCGTGGGGGGGCGGAAGCGACTCGACGGGTGGTATCTACCCGGTCCCTCCGTCGGCGTGCCGCGCCTCCCGGAGGGCCACCTCCAGCGTCGCCGCATCCAGGAGCGGGGTCTCCACGCCCACCTCCCGACCCATCCGCGCCAGCGATCCTGCCAGCGCATCCATCTCCGTCCGCCCGCCGGCCCGGAGGTCGTGGAGCACCGAGGGGAAGAACCCTTCCGGAAAGCCGTCCAGCGTAGCGCCCACGGCGGCCTCGGAGGCGTGGTGCAGAGACACCCCACGGCCCCGTCCCACCGCCAGCACCTCGGCGATGGCGCGGGCCTGGAGGTCGGCGCCGAAGGCGTGCCCGCGGATGTCCCCGATGGGCGCATCGGCCAGGCAGCAGAGCACCGAGAGCGAACAGACCACGGCCATCTTCTCCCAGAGCTCCCGCTGGATGTCCTTGGAGACGACGGCCTCGATGGAGGACGGCTCGAAGAGCTCGCGCACCCGTCGAAGGGGCCCCGCCCGGTCGTCTACGGCCTCGTCCTCCACCACGGGACCGACGAGGATGCGCCCGTGGGTCCCCTGGCGTCGGATCTCGCCCGGCGCCGTGCGGAAGGCCGTGAGGTAGGCGACGCCGTGCACCAATCGGTCCCCCGGTACGCCGCCGGCCTGGAGCCGCTCCGCCGTGTCCACCCCGTTCAGCAGCGGCAGGACCACCGCCCCCTCCCGCGCCACGGCTGCGGTCTGCTCCACCACCGAATCCAGCGAGTAGGCCTTCACCGCGAGGATCGCCACATCCACGGCCCCGGCCGCGTCGGCGGTGGCCACACAGCGGGGGTGCACCCGGTAGTCGCCGGTGGGACTCCGCACCGAGAGACCCGACGCCTCCAGGGCCCGCCGGTGCTCGCCCCGGGCGACGAGAACCACCTCGTGGCCCCCCCGGGCCAGCTCGCCCCCTACCAGGCTGCCGAGCCCGCCGGCCCCCACGACCACGACCTTCACAGGTCGGTGACGCACCCGAGGGAGGCCGGAGCCACAGTGCGTACGTACCGCCGGAGCACTCCGGTCTCGGCTCGGATGGGCGGAGGATTCCAGACGTCTCGGCGCCGGGCCAGCTCGGCGGCGTCCACCTCCAGCTCCAGGGTGTTGGTCGTGGCGTCCAGGACCACCCGGTCGCCGTCCTGGACCAGGGCGATGGGACCGCCCTCCTGGGCCTCGGGGGTCACGTGCCCCACCACGAACCCGTGGCTGCCCCCGCTGAAGCGGCCGTCGGTGAGGAGGGCCACCGACGGTCCCAGTCCGGCGCCCACCAGGGCGGCGGTGAGCGTGAGCATCTCCGGCATCCCCGGACCTCCCTTGGGCCCTTCGTAGCGGACGACCACCACGTCGCCGGCCTGGATGGCCCCCTCCTCCAGCGCCGTCAGCCCCTCCTCCTCGGAGTCGAAGACCCGGGCTGGACCGGTGAAGCGCTCTCCTTCCTTGCCGGTGATCTTCGCCACGGCGCCGTCGGGGGCCAGCGAGCCCCGCAGGACCTGAAGGTGGCCGGTGGGCTTCATGGGCCGCGCCGGCGGGCGGACCACCTCCTGACCCTCCTCCAGACCCGGAAGCTCCGCCAGGTTCTCCGCCAGCGTCCGTCCGGTGACCGTGAGGCACTCCCCGTCCACCAACCCCGCCTCCAGGAGGAGCTTCAGCACCCCCGGCACCCCACCCACACGGTGCAGGTCTTCCATGACGAACCGCCCGCTGGGCCGCAGGTCCGCCAGGTAGGGAGTACGGTCGCTGACGGCCTGAAGGTCGTCCAGCCCGAACTCCAGCCCGAAGGCCCGGGCGATGGCCGGCAGATGAAGGCAGGCGTTGGTGCTGCCCCCCAGCGCGGTGACGAGGGTGGCGGCGTTCTCCAGGGCGGAGCGGGTGACGATGTCTCGAGGGCGGATCTCCTCGGCCAGGAGGTGCGCGATGGCCGCCCCGGCAGCGCGGCACTCCTCCCGCTTGGCCGGGTCCTCCGCCGGCATCGACGAGCTGTAGGGGAGGGTCATGCCGAGGGCCTCCGCGGCGCTGGCCATGGTGTTGGCGGTGTACATCCCGCCGCAGGCGCCGGCGCCTGGGCAGGCGTGCTCCACCACGTCGCGGTAGCGGGCCTCGTCGATCTCGCCGGAGACGAGCTGCCCATAGCTCTCGAAGGCGCTCACGATGTCCAGCGCCTCGTCGCCCAGATGCCCGGCGCGGATGGTCCCCCCATAGACCATCAACGACGGACGGTTCACCCGACCCATGGCCATGAGGGCCCCGGGCATGTTCTTGTCGCACCCCGGCAGGCTGACGTTGGCGTCGTACCACTGGGCCCGCATGACCGTCTCGATGGAGTCGGCGATGAGATCCCGGGACGGCAGGGAGTAGCTCATCCCCTCGGTGCCCATGGCGATGGCGTCGCTCACCCCGATGGTGTTGAAGCGCATGGACACCATCCCCGCCGCCTCCACCCCCTCCTTCACCGCCTCGGCGAGCTCCAGGAGGTGCATGTTGCAGGGGTTCCCCTCCCACCACATGGAGGCGATGCCCACCTGGGCCTTGTCCATGTCCTCCCGGGTGAGTCCGGTGGCGTGGAGCATGGCCTGGGCCGCGGCGTGGGCCGGCTCCTGGGTGAGGATCCGGGAGTGCCGGTTGAGCCCGACGTCGTCGAGCATGGGGAGGCGGGTGGCCATAGGGGGTTCCGGGTAGGAGGTGGAGGAGCGCTCCACGCTACGGCACCGGACGGCCCGAGGGCAACGGCCTCCCCGCTGGCCCTCGGCCGGACGCCCCTACTCGCTCCGCAGTGCCGTCGCCGGGGGGATTCGGGTCGCCCTGCGGGCCGGGAGCAGCACCGCGGCCGCCGTCACCACCGCGAGGATCCCGGTGACCACCACCAGCGTGAGGGGGTCCTGGGGCTCCACTCCGTACAGGAGGGCCTGGAGGGATCGGGCCCCGAACCACGAGAGGGCGAGCCCGAGCACGATGCCCAGGAGCGCCGGGGCCAACCCCTGGCGCACCACCAACCCCACCACCTGGTCGGCCTCGGCGCCCAGCGCCATGCGGATGCCCAGCTCCCGAGTCCGTCGGCTCACCGCGTACGCCACCACTCCGTAGAGCCCCACGGCGGCCAGGACGACCGCCAAGCCCGAAAAGAAGGAGAGCAGCGTCAGGTAGAAGCGGGTGCCGGCGCTCTCGTGGCGCATCACCTCCTCCATGCGCTCCTCGTAGGTCAGGGCCAGCGTGGGATCCAGCTCCGCCACGATGGCACGGGCCACCGGAAGGGCCGAGCCGGCGCCGGGCTCCAGCTCCATGAGGACGTACTGGATGTTGGCGCCCATCTGGGCGTTCGGCACGTAGATGGCGGGGCCCTCGGGCTGAGTGAGGCTCCGGGTTCGGACATCCCCCACCACCCCCACCACGGTCCGCTCCGGCTGCTCGTCGAAGCCCCAGGTCATGTCCACGACGAGTCGCTTCCCCAGCGCCTCGCCGTCCGGATAGAAGCTCCGCGCAGCCGTCTCGTTCAGGACCACGGCGCCCGGCGCATCCGTCCGATCTCCTGGAGCGAGCCACCGGCCCTGCCGGAGCGGGATCCCCAGCGCCTGCCGGTACCCGGGACTCACCAACCGCACGGCGGCGGTAGGGCGATCGGGGCCCGGCACCGGCGGACGGTCCCGAAGCTGGACGGAGACGTTCAGGTTCCCCGGCGCCAACGGAATGCCGAAGCCGGTACCGACCCGCCGGATGGCGGGTTCCGCCTGGAGCCGTTCCTCGAGCTCGTCGAAGAAGGCGAGGGCCGCTTCCGTGTCATAACGGGCTCCGGGTGCAGCGATACGGAACCGCTCCACTCCCTCCGTCCGGAACCCGGGATCCACGGAGCGGACCTCCTGCAGCGTCCGGAAGAGGAGCGCAGCCCCCAGGAGGAGGGACAGGCTGAGGGCCACCTCTCCGGTGAGGAGGAGGAAGCGAGACGACCGCCCTCGCCGGCCCGGCGTCCCTCCCACTGCACCGCGTGCCCCCCGCAGGGACGCTGCCGTGGCACGACGCGCCAGGTGGGCCGCCGGCAGGAGCCCGAAGAGCAGGGCCACCGCCAGCGTCACCGAGGTGGCGAAGAGGACCACCCGCCCGTCGAGCGCCACCTCGGCCATGCGGGGCAACTCCGGCGGTGCCATGGACACCATCCCGGAGACGCCCACGGACGCCAGCGCCAGGCCGAGCCCGCCTCCCACCATCGCCAGCAGGAGGCTCTCGGTGAGGAGTTGCCGGATCAGCCGTCTCCTGCCGGCGCCCAGCGTGACTCGCACCGCCACCTCGGTGCGTCGCCCCGCCGCTCGTACCATGAGGAGGTTGGCCACGTTGGCGCAGGCCACCAGAAGCACCATGCCGACGGCCGCCAGGAGGATCCACAGCGCCGGACGAACGTCGGCCACCCGGTAGTCGTGCAGCGGCTGGATCTCGGTCACCACGTCCCGGTGGGCATCCGGGTGCTCCGCCGCCAGGACACGGTCCACGGCGGTGAGCCGCTCCTGGAGCGCAGGCATCTCCATCCCTGCCGGGAGCCGAGCCACGGCCTCCATGGTGTTGCACCCGTGGCCGCACGCCTCGGGGTCGTGTCGCCGGGGAAGCCACACCTGGGTGCCGTCGGGCTCGCGAAAATCCTCCGGCGCCACACCGACGATCTCCCAGCCCGCCCCATCCAGAGTGAGGATGGTCCCCAGGGCACCGGGATCCGCTCCCAATCGGGTGGTCCAGAAGGCGTGGGAGACCACCGCCACCCGTGGACCATCCGGTGTGTCGTCGGCGCGCTCCAGGTCCCGACCCAGGTCGG
>CAKZOQ010000203.1 GCA_937136445.1 uncultured Gemmatimonadota bacterium | reverse complement strand
CAGCAGCGCCAGGTGACCGGTCGCGTCATGGCCGAGTCCGGCACCGTCCTCCCCGACGTGCAGGTCCAGGTCCTCGGCACGCAGCAGGGAACGCTCACGCGGGAGGATGGAGCCTTCCAGGTCCAGGTCCCCCAGGGCCCGGCCCAGCTCCGCTTCAGCTTCATCGGCTACCGCACCCAGGACGTGTCGATCGCCGCCGACCAGACCTCCGTCGAGGTCGTGATGCCGCTGGACGTGCTCGACCTGGACGCCATCGTGGTGACCGGGCAGGTGACGTCGGTGGCCCGGCGGAACCTGGCGAACGCGGTGGGCCAGGTGAGTGCCGACCAGCTCAACCGCGCCCCGGCCGCCTCCTTCGAGCAGCAGCTCGCCGGGAAGATCGCCGGCGCCGACATCCAGTCGAACAGCGGCGCACCAGGAGGTGGACTTCAGGTCAACCTCCGGGGCGTCTCCTCCATCATCGGCAACGCCACCCCGCTCTATGTGGTGGACGGCGTCATCGTGAACGACGACGCCATCCAGGGCGGCGCCGACGTCATCCAGTCGTCCGGAGGCGGAGAAGGCTTCACCTCCACCCAGGACAACGCCGCCAACCGGATCGCCGACCTCAACCCCAATGACATCGCCTCCATCGAGATCCTGAAGGGGGCCTCGGCCGCGGCCATCTACGGTTCGAAGGCCAACGCCGGCGTGGTGATCATCACCACGAAGCGCGGGACGCCCGGAGCCCCCCAGTTCTCCTTCACCCAGCGGTTCGGCACCTTCGACCTCTCCAACACCCTGGGGCTCCGTCGATTCGAGACGCTGGAGGAGGCCACCGACGCCTTCGGGCCCCGCGCCGCCGACTTCTGGTCTCCCGGCGCCTACTTCGACCATGAGGAGGCCCTCGCCGGCAACAACCCTCTTTCCTACGAGACGGCGCTCAGCGTGAGCGGGGGCGACGAGAACACCCGCTACTTCGCCTCGGGGCTGATGAAGGAGGACGGCGGGATCATCACCGGGACGGGCTACAAGAAGCAGTCGCTGCGACTGAACCTGGACCAGACGCTCGGATCCCGGGTGCAGCTCCGCCTGAGCATGAACGGCGTCCACTCCGAGACCCGCCGAGGCTTCACCAACAACGACAACCGGTCCGTCTCGTACTGGATGACCCTGCCCTCCACACCGACCTTCGTGGATCTCCGGCAGCGAGCGGACGGGACCTTCCCCGACAACCCCTTCGCCAACTCGAACCCCCTGGAGACCGCCGCCCGGGCCGACAACGTGGAGGAGGTGTGGCGGACCATCGCCTCCGGTGACCTGACCATCGACGCACTCCAGACGGAGAGTCACTCCCTCCGCGTCCTGGTCACCGCCGGGGCCGACTTCTACAGCCTCACCAACAACGTCTTCTCACCGCCGGACCTGCAGTTCGAGCCCCTGGACGGTCAGGCCGGAACGACCTACCAGGCCGACGCCACCAACCTGAACGCGAACATCACCGGCTCACTGGTGCACAGCTTCAGCCCGACCTCGGGGCTCTTCGAGGCCACCACCTCGGTGGGCGTCCAGTTCGAGGATCGGGAGCTCAACCAGATCCAGGTCCTGAACGAGGACCTGATCCCGGGTCAGTCGAACATCGACGCCGGGACCAACCCGGGCGTGTTCCAGCGTCGGACCCGGGTGAAGGACCTGGGGATCTTCGCCCAGGAGGAGCTCCTCCTCCTGGACGAGCGGGCCCTGCTGGTGGCGGGGATCCGCGCCGACCGGAGTTCCAACAACGCCGACACCGAGGAGTACTTCGTCTATCCGAAGCTGGCGGCCTCGTACCGCTTCCCGGAGCTCCTTCCGGGCGCGGTGGACGAGCTGAAGCTCCGGGGCGCGTGGGGTGAGTCGGGGAACCAGCCCCTCTTCGGGCAGAAGTTCTCCAACCTCAACTCGGGCAACATCGCCGGACTCCAGACCCTCCGCATCTCCACCACCACCGCCGCGGTGGACCTGCGCCCCGAGCGCCAGCGGGAGATCGAGTTCGGCTTCGACGCCGTGGTCTTCGACTCCCGTGCGAACGTGGAGTTCACCTGGTACCAGAAGCGCATCGAGGACCTGCTCCTGGAGCGGGCCCTTCCCCCCACCACCGGGTTCAACGACGCCATCTTCAACGGCGGGGTGATGGTCACCGATGGGATCGAGGTAGCCCTGCAGGCCGTCCCCATCCAGTCGAACCGGTTCCAGTGGTCCTCCACGACCACCTTCTCCCGGGACCAGAGCACCATCGAGGAGCTCCCGGTGCCTCCCTTCCGCGCCGGTGGCTTCGGCACGGCGCTGGGCGGCTTCCAGATCGAAGAGGGCCGCTCCACGACCCAGATCGTGGGCCGCGACACCGTGGCCGTCGCCGGCGACCCCCGGTGCGAGCCGGACGAGCCCTGCCAGCCCGGCGACCGCATCCTCACCACCATCGGGGACGCCAACCCCGACTTCCGCATGGGCTTCTCCAACGAGTTCCGATGGGGTGCCCTCAGCCTGTACTCGCTCTTCGACTGGCAGAAGGGTGGGGATGTGGTGAACCTGACGGGCTGGCTCTTCGACCTCTCCCAGAACGCCGACGACTACGCGGCGACCTGCGTGGCCAGCACCTGTCAAAGCGGTGAGACACTGGGTGAGTGGCGAGCCCGGGTCTATCCCTCCCGCACCTCCACGGTGTGGACCGAGGACGGCTCCTACGTGAAGCTCCGCGAAGTCACGCTGGGCATCGAGATCCCGCAGGCGATGGTTCAGAACGTCTGGTCCGGCGCCCGCTACATGCGCATCAACCTGAGCGGCCGGAATCTCCTCACCTGGACCGACTACTCCGGCATGGACCCGGAGGTCAGCAACTTCGGCGCCCAGGCCGTCGGCCGGAACATCGACGTCGCCCCCTACCCACCGAGCCGGAGCTTCTGGCTTTCGGTGGACATCGGCTTCTGAGTCGGAGGAATTGAACATGAACCGTCTTATGACCCACGAGCCGACCGTCCTCGCGTCCCGAGCCTGCATGGGGGCCCTCCTGGTCCTCTCCCTGCTCACGACGGCGTGCTCCAACGACCTCACCGTCCCCAACTTCAACAATCCTGCCCGGGAGGACCTCACCGGGAGTCCCACGACCCAGACCGTTTCCGCCGCCACCCAGGGCATCATCTCCGGTCATCGGGGCCTCAAAAGCGGCCTGGTGGGCCGGCTCGGCGTCTGGGGGCGCGAATACTACGACCTGCGTCCCGAGGAGCCTCGTCCCTACACGGACGCCCTGGTGGACCCCATCGATCCGGTGAACGGCGGCCTCTACTTCAGTGGCCAGTACACCCAGATCGCCCACATCAACACGGTCATCGCCGCCGCCGAGGCGGCCGAGGGCCTCGCCGAAGCGGAGCGCCGCAGCATCCAGGGCTTCGCGAAGACCTTCAAGGCCGACGCCTACTGGCAGTTGATCATGGCGCGGCCGGCCGGCGTGGGCCTCCCCCTCGACCCCAACCCCGACCCCAACGGAGAGCTCACACCCATCTCCAGCGAGGCCGAGGTCTACCAGTTCATCCTGGACCTCTACGACGAGGCGCTGGCGGACCTGAACGCCGGTGGCTCGTCCTTTCCCTTCAGCGTGCCGTCGGGGCTGTCGGACTTCGACACGCCGACCTCCTTCGCCGAACTCAACCGGGCGCTGAAGACCCGGGCACTGAAGTACCTCAGCCGCTGGTCCGAGGTGCAGGCCACCCTGCCCGCGACCTTCATCGACGCCGGCGGCGACCTCGACGCCGGAGCCTACTTCGACTACTCGACCATCTCCGGCGACGCCACCAACGGGCTCTTCGGGGACGTGAACCGCTACGCCCATCCCCGGGTGCGTGGTGATGCCCAGATGCAGCCGGGCGGGGAGATCGACCAACGGGCGCTGGACAAGACGGTCCCCATCCAGACCACCACCATCTTCGGCATCACCGTGACGGAGCGCATGGACGTCTACACGTCCCTGACGGCCCCGCTCCCGTGGATCACCAACGACGACCTCCTCCTCATGCGGGCCGAGGCTCGACTCGCCACCGGCGATCGGGCGGGGGCCATCGACGACGTGAACGCCGTTCGGACGGGGGCCGGCGGACTGGAGCCCCTCCCCGCGGACTTCAGCGGCGATCTCCTGGAGGAGATCCTCTACAACCGGTACATGTCCCTCCTCTTCGAGGGAGGCTTCCACTACTTCGACATGCGCCAGTACGACAAGCTGGACGACCTCCCCCGGGCGCTCCCCGACCACAAGGTCTACCCCGGGTTCCCCTATCCCACGAATGAGTGCCTGGCCCGGAGCCTCGGGTCCGGCGATCCGGCGTGCGCCACCTACACCGGCTCCTGAGCCGGAGCGTGCGCAGACTTCCCGACTGACCGACCTGGAACCGCCCGGGCGCCTCCGCTTCCGCGGGGCGTCCGGGCACCAGGTGGTGGACGAAGCAGGCTGGACCTCCTAAGGATCCCACTCCTCGCCGGCCCAGCCCCCACCACCCGCCCCGCCCGTGTCCCTCCCCCTGTTCGAGACCGCCCGCGCCCACCGCGAGCGCACCGCCCTCGCCGACCCGGACGATCCGGTAGCCTTCGGCGACCTCCTGGACCGGTCCGCCGCCGGAGCCACCCGACTCCTGGCCGGCCGGGACGACCTGGAGGGCGCGCGTGTGGCGATCCTGGTGACCCCGGGCCGGGCCTGGGTGGAGGCGGTCTGGGCGGTGTGGCGGGCAGGCGGAGTGGCCGTGCCCCTGGCGCAGGCTCACCCGGAGCCGGAGCTCGCCTACGCGCTGGACGACGCGGAACCGGAGGCGGTGGTGGCCGACCCGGAGCTGGTGGACCGGATCGCCGGGGTGGCCCGGAGCCGGAGGATCCCGGTGCTCCAGACGCCCGCCCTCTTCCGCGACGGGCCCTCCGGCGCACTCACGGAGCCCGATCCCGGGCGGGCGGCCCTCATGCTCTCCACCTCCGGCACCACCGGTCGGCCCAAGGGCGTGGTCCTCACCCACGCCAACCTCGAGGCCCAGACCACCTCCCTGCGCTCGGCATGGGGGTGGTCCGAGGAGGACCGGATCCTGCTGACCCTCCCCCTGCACCACGTCCACGGGATCGTGAACGTCCTCCTCTGCGCCCTCCGATCCGGGGCGCGCTGCGACGTCCTGCCCGGCTTCGGCGCCGAGGCGGTGTGGGACCGGTTCGCCAGGGGTGGACTCACGCTCTACATGGCCGTGCCGACGGTGTACCGACGCCTCATCCAGGCGTGGGAGGTCGCCGACGACCCCACCCGGGCCCGATGGAGCCAGGGCGCCGCGACCCTCCGCCTGATGGTCTCGGGTTCGGCGGCACTCCCGGTGCCGACGCTGGAGCGCTGGGAGGAGATCACCGGCCACCGGCTCCTGGAGCGGTACGGGATGACCGAGATCGGGATGGCCCTCTCCAACCCCCTGGACGGCGAGCGTCGGGCCGGCCACGTGGGCCGGCCTCTCCCGGGGGTGGAGGCGAGGCTGGTGGACGAGGACGGGCGGACGGTCCCTACCGGCGAGGCGGGGACCATCCAGGTCCGCGGGCCCGGCGTCTTCCAGGAATACTGGCGGCGCCCCGAGGCCACCCGTGAGGCTTTCACCGACGACGGCTGGTTCCATACCGGCGACCGCGCCGTGGTCCAGAGCGGGGCCTGGCGGATCCTGGGGCGGGAGTCGGTGGACATCCTGAAGAGCGGCGGAGAGAAGATCTCGGCGCTGGAGGTGGAAGACGTCCTCCGCGGCGACGCCGAGGTGGAGGACTGCGCTGTGGTGGGCGTCCCCGACCCCGAGTGGGGCGAGCGGGTCTGCGCGGCGGTGGTCCTCCGTGCCGGGTCCGACCCCGACGGCGAGGTGGCGCCCCGACTGCGTGCCCGCGCTCGCAGCCATCTGGCACCCTGGAAGGTCCCCAAGGAGGTCCGGGTCCTGGAGGAACTCCCGCGGAACGCCATGGGCAAGGTCCAGAAGCCGCGGATCGCCAGGATTTTCCAGGACGACCCGGAGACCCTCCCATGATGGAGGCCCTCCTGGCGAACCTTCGGGAGTTCTGGATGGTGCACGCCCTGCTGACGCTCTACACCGCGATGCTGGTGCACCACGCCTGGTCCGGGAACCGGCAGACCGAGGGGCTGACGGACTTCTACGTCGGCGGCCGGGGGATGAGCGGTCTGGTCCTGGGCCTCTCCTTCTTCGCCACGTACTCCAGCACCAACTCCTTCGTGGGCTTCAGCGGCCAGGCCTACACCTGGGGCCTGCCCTGGATGCTGTTCGTGCCCACCGCGGTGGTCTTCTGCGTCTTCGCCTGGACGGTGGTGGCGCCGCGCCTCCGGTCCTTCACCGAGGCGCTGGATTCCCTGACGGTGCCGGACTTCATCGGCTTCCGCTTCCAGAGCGACACGGCGCGGGTCTTCGCCGCCCTCATCGTCATCGTGGCGTCCCTGTTCTACATGGTGGCGGTCTTCAAGGGGATCGGGAATCTGCTGGAGGTCTTCATGGACCTCCCCTACCGGCTCTCCATCGGCATCGTCTTCGTCATCGTCATGCTCTACACGATGGTGGGCGGCTTCATCAGCGTGGTGAAGACCGACGCGGTGCAGGGCGGCGTCATGTTCGTGGCGGCGGTCCTCATGTTCACCGGGACCGTGGACGCGGCGGGGGGCCTCGGCGCGCTGGCGGAGGTGCGGGAGCAACCCGGAGGCGAGAAGCTCTTCCAGATGGGGGGCGGGGTGGCGGTGCCGGTCCTCCTGGGGACCTTGTTCGCCGGGCTGGTGAAGTTCGCCGTGGAGCCCCGGCAGCTGTCCCGCTTCTACGCCCTCCGCGACGAGGGCGCCACCAGGACGGGGCTCTGGGTCTCCACCGGAACCTTTCTGGTGGTCTACAGCCTCCTCATCCCCATCGGGATCTACGCCCGACGGCTCTTCCCCGACGGCCTGCCGGGCGCGGCCCCGGGCGCCGTGGACACCGACCTGGTGGTCCCCACCCTCCTCACCGAGGTCTTCGGGACCGGGACGGCCTCCTTCCTCCTGGTGGCCATGGTGGCGGCGGCCATGTCGTCGCTGGATTCGGTCCTCCTGGTGACGGCCTCCACCACCGATCGGGACCTGGTGGGGGTCCTGCGTCCCGACCGGGACGAGGCCGGCGCCATGAGCTCCACCCGGCTCTGGGTGGCGGTCTTCGCCGCCATCACCGCCGTCCTCGCCCTGGAACCGCCGGGAGGCATCGTCACCCTCACCGCGTTCAGCGGTGCCCTCTATGGTGCCTGTTTCGTGCCGGCCATCCTGCTGGGGCTCCACTGGCAGGGCGGGAACGGCACCTCGGTCATCGCCTCCTTCGTTGCGGGGATCACGGTGCTGCTGGGGTGGGAGCTGGTCCCGGGCTCGGAGATCGTCCACGAGGTCTTCCCCGCCGTGGCCCTCTCCACCCTCACCTTCGTCGGCATCGCCCATTTGACGGAGGACGCGGCGGACGACAGGGTGAAGGCGTTGCTCGCCGCCGCCGGCGACTGAGCCGCCCTCCTTCCCGGAACCGTCCATGCCCCACCTCCGCCGCCGGACGCTGTCGCCTCTGGCCGCCCTTCTCGTGGGGCTCGCCGCCTGTGCCGGAGGGGAGCGCGCAGCGCTGGGTCCCGTCGATGGACGGGCGCTGCCGCCGTCGGATACGGGACGGGTGGCGGTAGGGGACGAGGCGCCGGACTTCCGCCTGGCGTCCTACGAGGGCCCGGTGGTGCAGCTCTCCGACTTCCGGGGGGAGCAGGAGGTCCTCCTGGTCTTCTACCGGGGCCACTGGTGACCCTACTGCGCCAGTCAGCTCGGGGAGCTGAGAGACCTTCTGACCGACGCCGAGCGGGACCGTGTGGCCCTCCTGGCCATCTCCATCGACGACCGGGCGCTCCAAGGGCGGATGCTGGACCGGGTGGCGGCGCAGGACGGGCGGCCGGTGGACTACCCGCTCCTGTCGGACCCGGACCACGCCGTCATCGACCGCTACGGCCTGCGCAACCAGGAGGACCCCCGGGACCGACCCCTCCCCCACCCCACCGTCCTGGTGCTGGACCAGGAGGGCACCGTGCGTTGGAAGTTCATCGAGCAGAACTACAAGATCCGCCCCACCAACGACGACATCCTGGCGGCGCTGAGGGCGGTCTGGGGGGAGGAGGGCGAGATGGGCACAGGTGAATCCGCCCCGGCGGACGGCGCCGGCTGAGCCTCGCGGGAGGCCTCGGGGACCGTCCCAGCCGCCCGGTGTAGGAGAAGGTGTGCCATCGTTCCCATCGGGGCCTCTGTCTCGGGCCCCCACCCGGAGGTCGCCGTGTCCCGCTCCCAGCCATCCCGCCCCCGTTCCCTCCGCACCCTCCTGACCGCCACCGCGTCGGTCCTCCTGGTGTCGGTCCTGGCCACCGGCTGTGCCTCCACCGGCCAGACCGAGTCGGCCTTCGACGAGCAACGGGAGGACGAGATCCGCATCTCCGTGGACAACCGCAACTTCGCCGACGCCACGGTGTGGGCCATCATCGAGAGTGGCACCCGCCGCCGGCTGGGAACGGTGCGGGGCAAGAACGAGAGCGTCTTCACCCTCCCCTTCGACTTCCCCTCGAACCTCCGTCTGGAGTTCGATCTGGTGGCGGGCTCCCGGTGCACCACCCGGCAGATCCCGGTGGATCCCGGGGACCTCCTCCAGCTCCAGATCGCTCCCGTCCTCCAGGACACGCCGGCCTGCCGCTGAGGGCCGGCGTCCGCCCGCCCCGCCCGACGGGGGAGCTACCGCACGTTCAGTCGGAGTCGTCCCCGTAGAGGAGGAAGGGGGCCACCTCGGCCCCGAAGTCCTCCAGCTCCCGGTCCACCTCGGCCAGGACCTCGTCGGGTCCGGCTCCTCGGTCCACGGTGCGCCGGAGGTCGTCGCTCCCCCAGAGGATGTCGATAGGGGGCAGCTCCTCCTCGTACTCGTAGGGGGGCTCCCGCCAGGCGAATGCCTCCGGAGCCAGCGCCCGAGCCGCCGCGAGGAGGGCCACCGCGGCCCGCACCGACCGTACCGCCCGGGGGTCGGTGACGTGGAGCTGGACTCCACCGCACCGCTGTCCGGCGTGCTTCTGGAAGGTGGGTTCGAACCAGCAGGGCCGGAGGGCCAACCCCTGGAGGCCCTCGGCCTCCATCCGCTCCGCCAGCGCCCAGGGATCCAGGAAGGGGGCGCCCACAAGCTCGAAGGGACGCGTGGTGCCCCTGCCCTCCGAGAGGTTCGTCCCCTCCAGGAGCACCATCCCGGGGTAGACGGCGCAGGAGTCCGGGGTGGGGAGGTTCGGGCTGGGCAGCACCCAGGGTAGCCCCGTGTCCGGCCAGCGCATGGAGCGCGTCCACCCCCGGCAGGGCACGACGGTGAGCTCGACCTCGATGCCCCGTTCGGCCACCAGCCATCGGGCCAGTTCTCCGGCGGTGAGTCCATGCCGGAGGGGCACCGGGTGCAACCCCACGAAGGAGGCGAAACCCGGACGCAGGAGCGGGCCTTCCCGGACGCGGCCACCTACGGGATTCGGTCGGTCCAGCACGACGAACCGGACCCCCGCCCGACCGCATGCCTCCATGGCCAGCGCCATGGTCCAGACGAAGGTGTAGACCCGGACGCCCACGTCCTGGAGGTCGAAGACCAGCGTGTCCAGCCCGGCGAGCATCGCCGGGGTGGGGGTGCGGGTCTCCGAGTAGAGGGAGTGGACCGGGAGGCCGGTGCGGGCGTCGATCCCGTGGGCGCTCTCCACCATGTTGTCCTGCTTCTCGCCCCGGATCCCATGCTGGGGGCCGAAGAGGGCGCGCAGGTCGACGCCGGCCTCCAGGAGGGCCTCGGCGGAGAAGCTGAGGTCCCGGGCCACCGAGGCCGGGTGGGCCACCAGGCCCACGGCACCCAGCTCCGAAGGACGGAGCGAGGTGTCCCCGTCCCGGACGAGGTCCAGGCCGGTACGGACCGCCGGGCGGTGGGGGGAGGAGTCGGGACACATGTCCCGGAAGATAGGGCTCCCGGACCCCGCGGCGACCCCCTGTGCCATCGT
>CAKZOQ010000202.1 GCA_937136445.1 uncultured Gemmatimonadota bacterium | reverse complement strand
GCCGTTCCGACCGCTGGGGGGGAGCCTTCCGGCCCACCCTCTCCCCCGACGGCCGCTGGTTGGCCTACGCCACCCGGCACATCGCCGATACCGGGATCCGCCTCCGGGACCTGGAGTCCGGCGAGGAGCGCTGGCTCGCCTGGCCGGTGCAGCGCGACGACCAGGAGTCCCGCGCCATGCGCGACCTGTATCCGGGGATGAGCTTCACCCCGGATTCCCGGGAGTTGGTGGCCAGCTGGGAGGGCCGCATCTGGCGCCTGCCGGTGGCTGGCGGCGATCCCGTCCCGGTGCCCTTCGAGGTGGAGGTGGATCTGGCGCTGGGGCCGGTGGTGGACTTCGACTACCGGGTGGAGGACACCCCGACCTTCACCGCCAAACAGATCCGCGACGCCGTCCCCTCGCCCGACGGGTCCCGCCTCGCCCTGACGGTGATGCAGGAGCTCTGGGTCATGGACTGGCCCGACGGCGAGCCCAGCCGCCTCGCCACGGAGCTGGACGGGGTCCACCAGCACCCCACCTGGTCGCCGGACGGGCGCTGGATCGCCTTCGGCTCCTGGACGGATGCCGACGGCGGTCACCTGTGGCGGGTGCGCTCCGACGGGAGCGCGGCACCGGAGCAGTTGACCCGGGCGCCGGCCATGTACCGAGTGCCCCGGTGGTCGCCGGACGGCCGTCGCATCCTGGCCGAGCGCTCCTCCGGCCGCACCTACCTGGCCTCGATCCAGCGGGGGAACCTCGGCGAGCCTACCGACCTGATCTGGATCCCGGCGTCGGGGGGCGCGGCCACCCGCGTCATGCCCACCGGGGACCTGGGCTCCTTCCACTTCACCGCCGACCCGAGCCGCATCTGGGCCTATTCGGGCGACGACGGGCTGGTGTCCATGAGGTGGGACGGCACCGACCGCCGGGGGCATGTGAAGGTGGTGGGGCGTCGGTCCGCCGGAGGGAGCAGCGGACAGGAGGCCTCCGCCGTCTACATGGCGCCCACCGGGGATCAGGCGCTGGCCCAGGTGGTGAACGACCTCTACGTGGTGACGGTGCCCCGCACCGGCGGGGAGACGCCCACGGTGAACGTCGCCGACCCGGAGAACGCCACCTTCCCGGCCCGCAAGCTCACCGACATCGGAGGCCAGTTCCCGGTCTGGGGTCCCGACGCCCGCACCGTCCACTGGTCCATCGGCAACGCCCACGTGGCCTACGACCTGGCGGCGGCCCAGGCCTTCGACGACAGCGTGGCGGCTGCGGCAGGGGTGCCCGAAGACGAAGAGTCGGAGGACGAGGCGGAGGAGGACGAGGCGGACTTCGAGCCGCTGGAGCAGCGGATCGAGGTGGCCTACGAGCGGGACATCCCCCGGGGTGCGGTGCTCCTCCGCGGCGCCCGCCTCGTCACCATGAACGGCGAGGAGGTCTTCGAGGACGGAGACCTCCTGATCCGGGACAACCGGATCGAGGCGGTGGGAGCGCGGGGGAGTCTGGACGTCCCCGACGACGCGGAGGTCCTGGACGTCTCCGGGCGGACCATCGTGCCGGGCTTCGTGGACACCCACGCCCACCTCCGGGCGGCCTACGTCTTCCACCGGGTGCAGCCGTGGGCCTATGCGGCGA
Source organism: uncultured Gemmatimonadota bacterium (assembly GCA_937136445.1). GTDB lineage: Bacteria > Gemmatimonadota > Gemmatimonadetes > Longimicrobiales > Gaopeijiaceae > JAJCZZ01. The sequence goes on along the minus strand of CAKZOQ010000202.1, from coordinate 2,074 downwards.
ACCTGGCGTACGGGGTCACCACCACCCGCGATCCCCAGACCGCCACCACCGACGTCCTCACCTACGAGGACATGGTGCGCGCCGGGCGGACGCTGGGTCCGCGCGTCTACTCGACGGGGCCCGGCATCTTCTCCAGCGAGAACGTCCGGAGCCTGGAGCACGCCCGGGACGTCCTGCGGCGCTACGCCGCCTACTACGACACGAAGACCATCAAGATGTACGGGGCGGGGAATCGCGAGCAGCGCCAGTGGATCGTCCAGGCGGCACGGGAGAACGAGCTCATGCCCACCACCGAGGGCGCGCTGGACCTGGAGTTGAACCTGACCATGGCCCAGGACGGCTACTCGGGGGTGGAGCACAACCTGCCGGGGATGCCCCTCTTCGACGATGCGGTGCGCCTTCTGGCGGCGTCCCTCACCGCCACCACCCCGACCATGCTGGTCACCTACGGAGGGCCGTGGGCGGAGAACTTCTTCTACACCACCGAGGACCCCTTCGCCAGCGAGAAGCTCCGGCACTTCACCCCCTTCGAGGACGTGCAGCGGCGCATCTTCCGGCGGCCCGGCCCCACCGGCGCGGGCAACAACGGCTGGTTCCGGGAAGACCAATATCCCTTCCCGTTGATCGCCGACTTTTCCGACCGGGTGGTGGAGGCCGGGGGCCGAGCGGGGATCGGGAGCCATGGGCAGCTCCAGGGGCTGGGCTACCACTGGGAGCTGTGGGCCCAGGGAGCCGGGCCCGACGTGACGCCCCACGAAGCGCTGCGCATCGCCACCATCGTCGGCGCCGAGGCGCTGGGGCTGGATCAGGACCTGGGCTCGCTGGAGCCGGGGAAGCTCGCCGACCTGGTGATCCTGGAGGGGAATCCTCTGGAGGACCTGCGCGCCAGTAACACGGTGGAGCGGGTCATGCTGAACGGCCGCCTCTACGACGCCGGCACCCTGGACGAGGTGTGGCCCCGGGAGCGGGCGGCGCCGGAGTTCTACTGGAACCGCGAAGCGGACGTGCCGGAGGTGGGGGCGGGAGGGCGGTGATGCGAGGGCAGACCCTCAGCGACCTCCGTCTGGTGCGGATGCACTGAACCTCCCCCCCGTACGGACCCGTAGTCTCTCGTGAAGCAGGCGCCGTCCCCGGCGCCCGCTCCGCACTCCGCGCTCCTCCGACGAACCACCCCATGGGCCTCGACTTCCTCGTCCCCATCTTCGGCATCCTGCTGGTGATGATCCCCGTCCTGGGGCTCACCACCGTCCTCACCCTCCGATTCGGGCTCAAGCCCTTCATGGAGAGCATCGCCCAGCATCTCCAGGGGTCGGGGTTCGTGGCCCCCGCCGAGCTGGAGCGCCAGGTGGAGGAGCTCACCAGCGAGCTGGCCCGGGTGCGCACCGACCTGGCGCGGCTGGAGGAAGGCCGGGCCTTCGAGCGGAAGCTGTTGGACGCCCGGGAGACCTCCGGCTCGGTGGAGCGGGACGGGTAGGCGCCGCACGGCGGGTGGCGCACCTCCGTGCGAGGGTGGCCGGGACGCGTGCGCCGTCGCACCTTGAAGGGGTCCGCCTGCATCAGATCCCCCTCCTTCGAACCCCCGTCGCCATGCGTCGCCTCGCCCTCGCCCTCGTCCCCGTCCTGGCCCTCCTCGTCCTCACGCCCTCGCCGGCGCGGACGCAGGACGCCGATCACCGCGCCATGGTGGAGCGCGTCCTCTCCTCCACGCCCCTCATCGACGGGCACAACGACCTCCCCTGGGCCATCCGGGGCAGCGACGCGGCGCCCATGGACGTCCACGCCCCGGAGCACGACCTCCGGGAGCGGACGCCCTTCCACACCGACATCCCCCGGCTGCGGGAGGGGATGGTGGGCGCCCAGTTCTGGTCGGTCTACATCCCCTTCGGCGCCGTGGAGGAGGGTGCCTCCATGACCCAGTTGGAGCAGATCGACATCGCCCGGGAGATCTTCCGGACCTACCCCGACGTCTTCGGTGAGGCCCTCACGGCATCGGACGTGGAGCGGGTCTTCGGCGGTGGGCGCATCGCCAGCATCATGGGGATGGAGGGCGGCCACGCCATCGAGAACTCGCTGG
>CAKZOQ010000201.1 GCA_937136445.1 uncultured Gemmatimonadota bacterium | reverse complement strand
CTCATGCGCCAGGACGAGTTCCGGCTGCTGGCGGGGCCGGCCGAGACCGACGTCACCGACAAGTACGTCGCTGCCTGAGGAGGCCTCCCGAGGGCCGTCATGGTCGGCCGGCGCGGGGGAGCCTTGACCGCCCCGGAGGAACGGTCGATATTTTCAGGCTCTACACCGATAGCAGACCCTGACCGGGGATCTTTGTATGTACGCGGTATTCGAGACAGGCGGAAAGCAGTTCCGGGCAGAGCCCGGTCTGCGGATCCGCATCCCCACCCTCGACGTCGAGGCCGGCGAGTCCGTCACCTTCGATCGCGTCCTCCTCACGGGGGACGGCGACTCGGATGTGTCCGTGGGCCGCCCGGTGGTCGAAGGCGCGAGTGTGACGGCGGAAGTCGTCCGTCACGGACGCGACGACAAGATCATCGTCTTCAAGCGGAAGCGCAGGAAGGGCTACCGCAAGAAGCAGGGGCATCGGCAGGGCTTCACGGAGATTCGAATCGACGACGTGGCGCTCTAGGGCGCGGACGTTCGTCGACGACGAACCCAGCAGACGGACCATGATCCATGGCACATAAAAAAGGCGTAGGCTCCAGTCGGAACGGGCGCGACAGCAACCCACAGCACCTCGGGGTGAAGCGGTACGGCGGTCAGCCCATCCGAGCTGGCGGGATCATCATCCGCCAGCGTGGCACCAAGTTCCACCCGGGCCGCAACGTGCGGCGAGGCGGGGACGACACCCTCTTCAGCACCATCGACGGCGTCGTCAAGTTCGAGCGCATGAACCGTCGCGAAGTCGTTTCGGTGTACGCCGCCGAGTAGTTTTCCAGACAACATATCGAGGTCCGGCCTCGCCCCGACGCGGGTGGGTCCGGACCTTTCGGTTTGTACCCCTTCACGGGGAACAGCGTCGGGTGGGCGTGGGGTAGGACGCCACCAAGCCTCGACGCGACTACGGAGTCGTCCGCCGAGCGAGGTGGACCACGGGTTTCTTCCCAGACTCCGACTCCTTGCCCCTCTCTCGCAGCACACGGTCCGCAACCTCTTGTAGGAGCGGTCCGTAGGGGAGAGGGAGCTGAACCAAGGAGGTGACGATGGCTTCCATCGACCTTCACGGGCTTCTGGCTCGTCTGCATAGAAGGGGCGAGCAGGATTCGCCCTCACAGGGCCGTGTCACTTCGGCCTCCCGAATCTTCGCGCTCCTCCTCGTCGCCGCCGTGGCGGGCGGGAGCTTCTTCCTCACCCAGACCCAACGCACCACCCCGGATGCCCATGCCTCGGCGCTCCCCGAGCTGCCGGAGACCGTGGGATCGACCCTTCCGCTCCACATGAACGAGCGGGTGGAGAAGTGGGTGGAGCGCTTCCATACGGACCAGCGGCCCGCCTTCGAGCGCCTCCTCCGGCGCCAGGGCGTCTATGCCGGAATGATCCGGTCCAAGCTTCGAGCCCGCGGGATGCCCGAGGAGTTGCTGTACCTGGCCATGATGGAGTCGGGGCTCTCCCCCTTCGCCGTGTCCCGGGTCTCCGCCGTGGGCGTTTGGCAGTTCATGGGCCCGACGGCCCAGCAATACGGGCTGCGTGTGGATGAATGGGTGGACGCCCGACGGGATCCCGTTCGGGCCACCGACGCGGCGCTGGACTACCTGTCCTATCTGCGGGACCGGTTCGGCTCCTGGTACCTGGCGGCGGCGGCCTACAATGCCGGCCCCAATCGGGTGGAACGGGTCCTGCGGCGCCACGCAGACGGGCGCTCCGGCGACGAGCAACTCTACTGGGAGGTCCTGGAGCACCTTCCCCCGGAAACGCGTGAGTACGTTCCCCGCCTGGTCGCGGCGACCTACATCGCCGAGAACCCCGGGGAGTTCGGCTTCGATGTGGAGTCCGACGCGGCCTACGAATACGATCGCGTCTTCGTCCCTGGCGGGACCAGCCTGGCGCAGGTGGCCCACTACGTTCGGGCCGACGCGCGCCTCCTCCGGACCATGAACCCCCACCTCGTCCGGGGCATCACGCCTCCGGACGAGCTCTACCCGGTGCGCGTGCCGGTGGGCGCCACCCCCGCGGTGGTCGCATCGCTCATGGGGGACCGGTCCGGGGCGTCCGGAATTCGCGTCGCTGACGACTGACGCGCGGCGAAGGCGGCCCCCTCAGGGCCCGTCATCGTTTTCCTCGGGTCGTGGCGGACCGCCCGTGCTCGAGGGTGGGAGGGGCGGGCCCCAGCGGGTCCGCCCCTCCTGTTCGTCCCGGGCGGACGCCATGATCCGCCAGATCACGTCCCGCACCAGCTCCTCGTCCACCTCGAGCTCCCGTGCCAGGGCGGCGGCCCGTCGCACCACCCGCGCCTCCTGGGCCGGATCCAGCACCGGAAGGCCCAGCTCCGCCTTGGTCTCGCCGATGCGAAGCACCAGCGAGCGCCGCTCGCCCACCAGGCCAACCAGCTCCCGGTCCACCTGGCGGATTCGGGCCCGGAGACCCTCCAGCCCGTCGTCCCGGCCCTCATCCCGGATGTCGTCGCTCATGCCGTCGCCTCCACTTTGCCGCAGAACCGCTCGGCGTGTGCTTCTTCCTGAGCCGTCGTGGCCAGGCTCGCCGCCACCAGGACCGGCACGTGGACCAGGAGTCCCAGGACGCCTTCGTGGATGCCGAAGGGCTTCCACTCCGGATTCAGGTAGAACAGCAGGGCGGTGAACCACCCCGCCAGCAACCCGGCCATCACCCCCGCCGTGGTCGCTCGCCTCCAGTAGAGTGCCGCCACGATGGGCGGGGCAAGCTGCGAGACGATCCCGTAGGCCGTCGCCAGAAGCTGCACCAGCGAGCTGCCCCCGGCTACGGCTCCCCAGTAGGCCACCGCCCCCACCGTGAGCACCACCACGCGCATCAGAAGCTGCTGGGTGTCCTCCGTGAGCGCCCGGAAGGGCCCGATGCCGTCCTCCACCACCACCGAGGCGGCGGCGTGCAGCAGGGCGTCACCGGTGGACATGGAGGCGGAGAGCGCTCCGGCGCAGAAGAGGCCCACCACGAGGGTGGGCAGCTCCACGTTCAGGACCATGAAGGGGAGGATGAAGTCCGGGTCGTCGGGGCCGCCTCCGGGGAAGAGGACGCCGCTGAAGCCGATGAGGAAGACCGGGATCAGAAAGAGCTGGAAGGTGGGAAAGAGGATCACGGTCCGGCGCAGGGTGGCATCATCCTTGGCGGTGAAGGCCTTCATGAAGAGGTGGGGCCAGGCCATGAGCCCTACGGCACTCACCACGATGTAGCTCGAATAGGGTCCCCAGCCCCAGGACGAGGTGCCGTCGGCGGCGAGGCCCGGCGTGGTGAGGAGCTCCGGACGCTGGGGGGCGAGTTCCTGGAACATGGGCCCCACGCCGCC
>CAKZOQ010000200.1 GCA_937136445.1 uncultured Gemmatimonadota bacterium | reverse complement strand
GAGCAGGAAGCGAACGGGATCACCCAGGTCCAGCGCCTGTACTCGGCCGGCCGAACCTTCTCGGTCAGCCTTTCGTGGGAGTTCTAGTTCCCCATTTTGCCAACCTCCTCAACGGGAGTACCATCGACATGAAGTGGATGCGACTGCTGGCCATCCTCAGCGTGGTATCGCTGGGATCGCTCGCGACCGTCGCTTGCGGCGACGACGATCCCCCTACAGAACCGCCTCAGGTGACCGCCCCCAGCGCCCCCACGGGCGTGACGGCTGCCGCCAACGGTACCACCATCACCGTGGCCTGGACGGCGGTGAGCGACGCCGACAGCTACGACGTGTCCCTCTCCACTCCCGGTGAGAGCGCCCGCTCCGAGTCCACCACGGGCACCAGCGTGGACTTCACGGGCCTGACCCCCGGCGCCACCTACGCGGCGACCGTCACGGCGACGAACACCGCCGGATCGGCCACATCTACGGCCGCCACGGCGCAGATCGCCGACGAGGAGCCGGACTTCGTGGTCGTCGAGAACGACATTCTCGCCGACGTCACCTGGACGGCCGACAAGACCTACGTGCTGCGTCAGCCCACCTTCGTGGGCCGCGACTGCGGGACGGACGGGAGCGATCCCGACTGTGTCGAGGCCACGCTGACCATCGAGCCCGGCACCACCATCGTGGGCCGGACCAACCTGCCGCAGGGCGTGCGGGGTGCCTACCTCGTGGTGAGCCGCGGCTCGCAGATCATCGCCGACGCCACGGGTGAGGATCGCCCGCCGACGGCCGAGGAGGTCATCGTCTTCACCTCCGACAATCCTCGTGGGCAGCGGGATCGGGGCGACTGGGGCGGACTGATCATCAACGGTCAGGCCCAGACCAACGCCGGCACCGAGGCGCAGGGTGAGGGCGACTCCGGCCTCTTCGGGGGCATGGATGACATGGACAGCTCCGGCATCCTCCGGGGCGTCCGCATCGAGTTCGCCGGGGACCGCGTGACCCCCTCCGACGAGCTCAACGGACTGGCGCTGCAGGGCGTGGGCGCCGGCACCACCCTCTCCTACATCCAGATCCACTACAACGTGGACGACGGCATCGAGCCCTTCGGCGGCACGGCTTCGGTCGACCACCTGGTGGTTACAGGGATCGGCGACGACTCCGTCGACGGTACCGACGGCTACCGCGGCTTCATGCAGTTCATCGTCGGGCAGCAGCGCGGCGACGAGGCCGACAACGGGATGGAGCTCTCCAACGACGGAGAGGACGCCGACGCGGCGCCCTACTCCACCGCGGTCATCGCCAACGCCACCATGATCGGCGGGGACCAGGACGTGCAGTCCGGGGAGATCGGCGGACCCAACGGCGACCGGGGCATCGAGTTCCGCGAGGCCACCCACTACCGGGTCTACAACTCCATCCTCCGCGACTTCGGCAACGCCGGCGTCTGCGTGGGCGAGGGTCAGACCGTCGTGAACGCCAACAACCGCCTCGGCGGTGAGACGAACCCGCAGACGACCCTGGACATCCAGGGGTCCATCGTCTGGAACAACGCGGGGGCCGGCGACAGCATGGAGAACTTCGAGGAGTGCGGTGGCTTCACCACCCAGGAGAACATGGACTTCTTCCTGACGGACGGGTGGAACAACATGGTCACCGACCCGCTCCTGGACCCGAGCTACAACATGTACGGGGAGCTCAGCGCTCCGCCGGCCATCATCGCGACGGCGGCTCCGGACGGCTACACGGCCTTCGATCTGAGCACCATCGCCTTCGACGGGGTGAACCTCTTCGCGCCGACGGACGGACGGACGCTGGTGGCCACCGACTATCCGGGTGCCGTGGAGCCGGGGACGTCTCTGGCCGACGCCTGGTACAACGGCTGGACCATCTGGAGCATCGACGGGGCCGACAGCCGGCCGAACTCGGCGGGGAACTGACCCGCTGGGTGGCGTCCCCGACGGACCACCCACGAGGGTGGAGGGGGGTGGGCGCCCGGCCGTCCGCCCCCCGGATCCGACGGGACACGAGAACGACCACGAAGAGACCGAACCGAGTGATGCACACCGACCCAGAATCCCGACGCGCTCCCCACCGGACGCCCTCGCGGCGGACGCGGAGCGAGGCCATCTTTCCACAGGGCGTGATTCGTCCGACCCGGTGGATGCTGGCCCTGGGGTTTCTGGTGATGCTCACCGCGGCGTGCAGCGATGCCGTCGCACGGTCTCCTCTCGCGAACGCAGAGAGATCAGAGGGAGCCCTGGTAGAGGCGGTGTTGGGAGCCCTGGCCGACAAGGACAGGGTAGCTCTCCAGGGTTTCCTCATCTCTCGCGAGGAGTACGAAACCCTCCTCTGGCCCGAGATGCCGGATCAGGAATACACGCCCTTCGAATTCGTGTGGGGTCTGAACACCACCAACTCACGCAAGGGGCTGTCGCAGCTCCTCTCGAGCTTCGGGGGGATGCAGCTTCAGGTGGTGTCCATCGACGTTACGGAGGAGCCGGAGGCGTATGAGAGCTTCGCCCTGCATCCCGGGGTGGAGGTGACGGTTCGACGAACCGACACCGGCGAGGAGGGAATCCTTCCGAGTTTCGACGTGCTCGTGGAGTACGGAGGGACCTGGAAGCTTCTGAACTACGACGAGCTCTGATACCCATGGCATCCTCGATCGCCAATACGCGAGGGGTCCGGGTTGAAGAACGAACAGGAACTGATCTACGACTGGAATCTGGCGGGCCGGGACTTCGACTGGTCCACCCGCCCGAAGGTCGAGCTGGACGACGAGACGCTACGGGACGGCCTCCAGAATCCGTCCGTGGTCGATCCTCCCATCGGGGCGAAGATCCGCCTCCTCCATCTCATGGACGATCTGGGGATCCACACCGCGGACATCGGGTTGCCCGGGGCGGGAGCACGGCAGGTGGATGCAGTCACGGCGCTCTGCAACGAGATCCGGGACGCCGACCTGTCCATCCGGCCCAATTGCGCAGCACGCACGGTCCTGGCGGACGTGGAGCCCATCGCGGCCATCTCCCAGGACGTGGGCATGCCCATCGAGGCGTGCACCTTCATCGGCTCCTCCCCCATCCGGCGCTACGCCGAGGGTTGGGAGCTGGATCGCATGTTGAAGACCTCTGCCGCGACGGTGGAGTTCTGCGTCCGAGAGGGTCTGCCGGTCCTCTTCGTCACCGAGGACACCACCCGAGCCGACCCGGAGACCCTCAAGGCGCTCTACGGGAACGCCATCGAGTGCGGGGCGAAGCGCCTGTGCCTGGCGGACACCGTGGGGCACGCCACCCCCGACGGCGTCCGGACGCTGGTCCGATTCGTCATCGAGGAGATCATCGAGCCCTCCGGGGAGGATGTGGAGGTGGACTGGCACGGCCATCGGGACCGGGGCTTCGGCGTGATCAACGCGATGGTGGCGGTGGAGGCCGGAGCCACCCGCCTCCACGGGACGGCGCTGGGCATCGGGGAGCGCTCAGGAAACACCGAGATGGAGCTCCTCCTGGTGAACCTGGCGCTGGACGGCGTCCACGACACCGACCTCGGGAGCCTGGCCGCCTACTGCGAGCTGGCCAGCCGGGCCTGCCAGGTGCCGGTGCCCCACTCTCATCCGGTGGTGGGGAAGGACGCCTTCCGCACCGCCACCGGGGTCCATGCCGCCGCCCTCATCAAGGCCGAGGCCAAGGGCGACCGGTGGCTCATGGACCGCATCTACTCCGGAGTCCCGGCCTCCCTGGTGGGGCGGAAGCAGCGGATCGAGGTCGGTCCCATGTCCGGGGTCTCCAACGTGCGCTACTGGCTCCGGGAGCACGGCTACGACGCCGAAGACGAGGACCTGGTGCAGCGGGTCTTCAAGGCGGCGAAATCCAGCGATCACACCCTTTCCGAGGAAGAGATCGAGGCGCTCTGTCGCGCCGGCTGAGCGCGGGCTCTCCGCGGCGGTCGGGGTTGCAGGCGGCCTCGCGCCGAGACCTATGACCAGCAGCCCAGCGACCACTATGGATACGGCCGGAGAAGAACAGCTCGTGGCCCGGGTTCTCGTCGTCGAGGACGAGCCCGACATCGCGGCCCTCATCGCCTATCAGCTCACCCGGGAGGGCTTCCGGGTGGAGACCTCCGGCACCGGGACGGAGGCGCTGGAGTCCATCAGCCGGGAGATCCCGGACCTGGTGGTCCTGGATCGGATGCTTCCGGGCATCAGCGGAGACGAGGTCCTGAACCGCCTCCGGGACGAGCAGGCCACGTCGTCGGTGCCGGTCCTCATGCTCACCGCCAAGCGGGAGCAGGAAGATCGCATCCAGGGCTTCGAGCTCGGCGCCGACGACTACCTCACCAAGCCGTTCAGCCCCAGGGAACTGGTCCTCCGGGTCCAGGCCATCCTCCGCCGGATGCGCGAGACCGGGGTCACCGCCGGGGGCCGCGTCCTCCGTGCCGGACCCCTCCGAATGGACCTGGGAGCCCACCAGGTGTCCCGGAACGGCGAGGAGCTCAACCTGACCCCCACCGAGTTCCGGCTCCTCCAGGCCCTCATGGAGCGGCGCGGCCGCACCCAGAGCCGGAAGCAGCTCCTGGAGAAGGCCTGGGACGTGGAGGCCGGGGTCTCCGACCGGATCCAGACCCGGACGGTGGACATGCACGTCCGAAGACTCCGGAGCAAGCTGGAGGAGCTCGGGGACTGGATCGAGACCATCCGGGGCTTCGGATATCGGCTCAAGGTGCCGGACGGCGAGCAGTAGTCCCCCGCCGCGGCGTCGTTCTTCCTCCATGCTCCGACTCCTCCTCGCCAGCCTCCACCTCGTGATCCTGCCCTCCTGGGGTCCCGTCCTCGGAGCTCAGGAGGTGTCCGCCCGTCAGGGCGAGCTTCAGGTGGGGGGCGGCTCCAGGTCCAGTACGCTCGCTCCTCCGTTCAGGACGCGGTGGACGACAACGGCAGCAAGACCCTCACGGCCCGGTCCATCGTGGAGGTGACGCCCGGTATGGTGGTGGGCGGGAGCCTGGCGCTCCGGGACGCTCCGGGGACCGACGGGGACGGCGAGCGCGCCACGGGGTGGGAGGTGGACCTGGAGGTGGGCGACTGGGCCGCAGGACCCCACCTGGTGGTCGCGTTGGCGGGAGGGGAGAACTGGAGGGCCCCTGGGGACGACGGGGTGGTCCCGGATTTCCTCGCGGCCCAGGGCCTCCTCACCTGGCATCGACCGGTGGACCTCGGTCCGGTGACCGGCATCGAGCCCTTGCTGCGGCTGAGTCTGGTCGACCCCCGGCGGGGGTCTCCGGCGACGCCGGGGTGCTGGTGACGCAGGGAATCACCGCCTATCTGTCCCGTCGCCCTCGGCCGAGCGAGCGCCGCGTTGAGCTTCCCTTACGAATCTGTGACCTTTTCCCGGCGTGGCGGGGGGGTCCCGCTGCCGCTTCCCCCCGTTTTGGCAGGTGGCCGTGCCTCCACGTTCTGCCCTTCTCCTGGCGCAGGTGTTCGCCCTCCTGGGTCTCTTCGCTCCCCTGGCTCCTGTGGAGGGACAGACGCTGACCGCCCGGTCTGCGGACATCGAGATCGGCGGCCGGGTCCAGACCCAGTTCAGCCGCTCATCGGTGGGGTCAGCCACGAACGACATCTTCCTCCGCCGGGCTCGGCTGGAGCTCGACATCACGCTGAACGAGTGGGTCGATGGACGTCTCCATCCCGACGTGGCCGGAGGGGACCTGGCCCTGAAGGACGCCTTCCTCCGCCTGACCCTCGACCCGGCCTTCCGGGTGAGCTTCGGGCAGTTCAAGCGGTCCTTCGACCTCTTCGAGCTGGCGAGCTCGTCTCAGCTTCCCATGATCGAGCGGGACGGGCGGGTGGAGGGTCTGGACGAGTGCGCGGGCGTCGGCGGCGTCTGCTCCTACAGCCGGCTCACCCAGAAGCTCTCCTTTTCCGATCGGGACGTGGGCGTGCGGGTGGAGGGCGAGCGGGGGCCGGTGTCCTGGGAGGCGTCCATGACCAACGGGGAGGGCGCCGACGCCGCCGACGAGAACGATTCCCGGTCCTTCGCCGGGCGCCTCGCCGCGGAGGTGGCGCCGGACTGGACGTTGGGGGGCGGGGTCTCGGTCCACGACTGGGTGAGCCCGGGAGGCGAGACGGACCGGTCCCCCGCATGGTCGGTGGACCTGGAGTACGGCAGCTGGGAGGACGGTCTGCACGTCATGCTGGCGGCCGTGGTGGGGGACAATTGGCGGTCCCTCGACGACGACGACGCGCCGGCTACCTTCCGGACGGCGCAGGGACTCCTCTCCTGGTACCACCCCCTCTCCGGGTCGGGCCCTGTGGTGGGGGTGGAGCCCATGCTCCGCATCAGCGTCGCCGACGCCACCGACCGGATCGCCGACGACACCGGGTGGGTGATCACGCCGGGATTCGCCGCCTACGCCGGCCCCCGGACCTTCCTCTCGGTGAATCTGGACCTGTACGAGGGAGCGTCCGGCACCGAGTCGTCGCTGAAGGTCCAGACCTATCTGTATTTCTGACCCCCGGCCCGGCGGCTTCGGCCGGCCTCGCCTCCAGTCCGTCCCAGCCGTGATCCCCCGCTCGTGACCCTTCGGATCCGCCATCGGCTCTTCGCCGGCTTCCTCGGCGTGGTGGGCCTTCTGGTGCTCCTCATCCTCCTCTTCGTGGGGGGACGCCTGCGCCAGGCCCTCGTGGAGACCTTCCAGGAGGAGTTGGACCGGCAGTTGGCACTCGGGGAGTGGCTGGTCTCGCTGGCTCCGGATGGCTCACCGGACGCGCTGGCCCGCGACATCACCCGGCGCATCGGGTTCCGCGTGACCTTCATCGACCCTGCCGGGGTGGTGCTGGGCGACTCCTACGTGGAGCCCGGTCAGCTCGGGGCGGTGGAGAACCACGCCGACCGGCCGGAGGTGCGTGGGGTGCTGGAGGCCGGCGAGGGTACCGCCTTCGCCCAACGTACGTCGGCTACGGTGGGCGTCAGCCTCCTGTATGGAGCTCGCCTGGTGCGCCTGGGCGGGGAGCCCATCATCCTCCGCATCGCCGCTCCCCTGGACGAGGTGGAGCGCACCGTGGACCGTGTCCAGCGCCTCATCACCGTCGCGGGCCTGCTGGCGATGGTGCTGGCGCTGGCGGTGGCCTACTGGATCAGCGTGGTCCTCGGCAGCCCCCTCAGTCGCCTGGCGGACCAGGCCCGGGAGCTCAGTGCCGGCAACTTCGCCGTCCGGGCACCCCGCCGAACGGGGGTGGCGGAGGTGGAGGACCTGGCCCTGGCCCTCAACCGCCTCACCGAGGAGCTTCAGACCCGCCTGGCGGAGCTGGGCCGGGAGCGCGACGAGATGCAGGCGCTCATCGACTGCATGGCCGAGGGGGTGGTGGCGCTCACCGAGGACGCGCGCCTCTTGCGGACGAACCGTGCCGCCCGGGCGCTCCTCCGCCTCCCGGAGGCGGCGCCCTATTCTCCCATCGGCACCCTGGTGCGGGATCCGGAGCTCCGGAAGACCCTGGAGGAGTCGGTGCTCCAGCCCATCTCGTCCAGGGAGATCCATCTGGGCGACCGCCACCTCCTCGTCTCCTCCCGGACGCTGGACACCGGGGGGGCGGTCACCACCTTCCTGGACGTGTCCGAGGTCCGGAGGGTGGAGCAGGTGCGCCGGGACTTCGTGGCCAACGCCTCCCACGAACTCAAGACCCCGCTCACCTCCATCCGGGGCTACGCGGAGACCCTTCTGGAGGGGGAGCCTCCCGAGGACCTGCGGCTCAAGTTCCTCACCTCCATCCGGAACAACACCGTCCGCCTCCAGAACCTCATGGACGACCTCCTGGACCTCTCTCGCCTGGAATCCGGTGGATGGCTCGCCCGTCCGGAGCCGGTGTCGGTGGCGACGGCGGCCCGGGAGGCGTGGGAGGCGTACGCGGGCGAGGCGGACCGCCGGGACATCGAATTCTCCTTGGATGCCGACGTGAAGGTCCTGGCCGACGCCCGTGGGCTGTCCCAGATCTTCCGGAATCTCATGGAGAACGCCCTTCGTCACACCCAGGAGGGAGGTCACATTCACGTGGCGGCGACGTCCCAGGACGACGGTAGGGCCGTCGTGGAGTTCTCGGACGACGGAGAGGGGATTCCCTCTCGCGCGCTGCCACGCATCTTCGAACGGTTCTACCGTGCCGACGCCTCCCGCGATCGGGACGCCGGCGGTACCGGGCTGGGGCTCGCCATCGTCCGTCACCTCGTCCACGCCATGGGCGGTGAGGTGTCGGCCCAGAGCGAACTCGGCCGGGGCACTACCATCCGCTTCACCCTGCGCGTCCCGTGAGCCGGCCCTATCGTCGATTCGGCCGCGGGGTGTTACGCCGACGTTACATGGTTGTCTCAACGCTGACGGCGCCCGACCCTACTGTTCGACGCCGTGCCGTGATCCCAACACCGCGAGGACCCAACATGCGCACCTCCCCCCTCACGCTCATCGTCGCCATCGCCTCCGCCCTCCTCCTCGCTGCCTGTGGTGGCGGGGACTCCGGGGCGGAGGGTGGAGATCAGATGGCCGGGCAGGTGGTCATCGATGGCTCCAGCACCGTCTTCCCCATCGCCGAGGCGGTGGCCGAGGAATTCCAGATCGCCAACCAGGGGGTGCGGGTCTCGGTGGGGGTGTCGGGGACCGGCGGCGGGTTCGCGCGGTTCTGCAACGGCGAGACGGACGTGAGCAACGCCTCCCGCCCCATCGCCGACGACGAGCGGGAGCTGTGCGCCGAGAACGGCATCGAGTTCACCGAGCTCCCCATCGCCATCGATGGCCTTTCCGTCATCGCCAACCCCGGCAACGAGTTCGCCCAGTGCCTCACGGTGGAGGAGCTGGAGCGGATCTGGGAACCGGGGAGCACCGTCGATACCTGGCGCGACGTCCGGGCCGAGTGGCCTGCCGAGGAGATGCCGCTCTTCGGACCCGGTACCGACTCCGGGACCTTCGACTATTTCACCGAGACCATCATGGGGGAGGGGGGCGCCAGTCGGACGGACTTCCAGGCGTCGGAGGACGACAACATCCTGGTCCAGGGCGTGGCCGGCGACACCTACGCGATGGGCTACCTGGGTTACGCCTACCTGGTGGAGAACCGGGATCGGTTGAAGGTCCTGGCCGTGGACGGCGGCGACGGCTGCGTGGAGCCCACCGACGAGACCATCGACAACGGGACCTACGCGCCGCTCTCCCGGCCCATCTTCATCTACGTGAAGCACCAGGCGCTGCAGCGCCCGGAGGTGCGCGCCTTCATGGAGTTCGCCCTCCAGAACGCGCCGGAGATCGTTCCGTCCACCGGGTACCTGGCCCTCTCCGCCCAGGACTACGCGGCGGACATGGAGGCTCTGATGGCCGCCGCCACGCCCTGATCTCCACCGACCTCCGATCCCCCCCGATCCCCTGAGCCCCCCCGCCATGGTGCCCTCCGCCCCCGACCTCTCCTTCCGGAGTGGCCGAAACCGGAACGAGCGCATCATCGGAGCGATCCTCTTCCTCTGCGCGGCGCTCTCCACCCTGGTGACGGTGGGGATCGTGGGGGTGCTCCTCACCCAGTCCTTCGCCTTCTTCCGGCAGGTCTCGGTGGTGGAGTTCCTCACCTCCACGCAGTGGACGCCGCTCTTCCAGGACAAGAACTTCGGGATCCTCCCGCTGGCCGCGGGCTCCTTCCTCATCGCGGGCGGCGCCGCCATCATCGCCCTCCCCACGGGGCTGCTGGCCGCCGTCTACCTGAGCGAGTACGCCGCCCACCGTACCCGACGGATCCTGAAGCCGCTGCTGGAGATCCTCGCGGGGATCCCCACGGTGGTCTACGGCTACTTCGCCCTGACCTTCATCACCCCCATCCTGCGGAGCATCTGGCCGGAGACCGACGTCTTCAACGCCGCCTCCGGCGCCATCGTGGTGGGGGTGATGATCATCCCGACGGTGGCCTCCCTGTCCGAGGACGCCCTCTCGGCGGTGCCCGACACGCTGCGGCAGGGCGCCTACGGCCTCGGGGCCACCAAGTTGGAGGTGTCCACCCGGGTGGTGATCCCCGGTGCGCTGTCGGGCATCCTCGCCTCCTTCATCCTCGCCATCTCCCGGGCCATCGGGGAGACCATGGCGGTGACCATCGCCGCCGGGAACCTGCCCAACCTCACCCTGAACCCCATGGAGTCCATCCAGACGATGACGGCCTACATCGTCCAGGCCTCCCTCGGGGACACGCCCCAGGGCTCGCTGGCCCACCAGACCCTCTACGCGGTGGGGCTGACACTCTTCCTCATCACGCTGAGCATGAACGTTGTGAGCCAGTGGATCCTGGGCCGGTTCCGGGAGGAGTACGAGTGAGCTCGGACGGACCCCGGGAGGGAGGTGGCCCTTCCACGACGACGATCCCAACGGTGCCCGGCGCCGAGGGTCCGGTGGGGCCACGCACGGACGGGGGCCTCGGGGGAGGACAACGCCCCCGCGACCGCCGGCGCCACATCTTGGGCGACGTCTTCGCCGTGGTGTGCGGCGCCGCCACCCTGGTGGGCGTGGTGGCGCTGGCCATCCTTCTCTTCGACGTGGTCCGCGACGGGGTGGGGCAGGTGGATCTGGCCTTCCTTACCTCCTTCGCCTCCCGGTTTCCGGAGCGTGCGGGGGTCAAGGCCGCGCTGGCCGGCTCCGTCTGGATCCTCGGGCTCACCGCCCTCATCGCCTTTCCCATCTCGGTGTCGGCCGCCATCTACCTGGAGGAGTACGCCGCCCAGAACTGGATCACCCGCCTCATCCAGCTCAACATCGCGAACCTGGCCGGCGTGCCCTCCATCGTGTACGGGATTCTGGGGCTCACGGTTTTCGTGCGGGCCCTCGGTCTGGAGCGGAGCATCATCTCCGGGGCCCTGACGCTGTCGCTCCTGATCCTGCCGGTGATCATCATCGCCGCCCAGGAGGCCATCCGGGCGGTGCCCGACTCCATCCGGCAGGCCTCCTACGGGCTGGGTGCCACCCGGTGGCAGACGGTGAGTCGACAGGTGCTCCCCATGGCCATGCCCGGCATCCTCACCGGGACCATCCTGGCCCTGTCCCGAGCCGTGGGGGAGACGGCTCCCCTCATCATGGTGGGGGCGGTGGGCTTCATCGCCTTCACGCCCTCGGGGCTGGGGGACCAGTTCACCGTCCTCCCCCTCCAGATCTTCAACTGGATCTCGCGCCCGCAGGACGAATTCCACGTCCTGGCGGCGGCGGGCATCCTGGTCCTCCTCGCGCTTCTCCTGAGCATGAACGCAGCGGCGATCCTGCTCCGGAACCACTACCAGAAGAACCGGAACTAACAGGCCCCCTCGGGAGACACCGTGCCCACGACCCACGACATCGACACCGGCGGCAAGGCCCCGGCCCTCGAGGCCCGGGGGGTCTCCGTCTTCTACGGCGAGACCCACGCCGTGAAGGGGATCGACCTCGCCGTGCCGGCCAACAAGGTGGTGGCGTTGGTGGGCCCCTCCGGCTGCGGCAAGAGCACGCTCCTGCGCTGCTTCAACCGCATGAACGACCTGGTCACCGCCGCGCGCATCGAGGGCACGGTCGGGTTCCGGGGGAAGAACCTCTACGACGACGACGTGGACCCCGTGGAGGTGCGCCGCCGGATCGGGATGGTCTTCCAGAAGCCCAACCCCTTCCCGAAGTCCATCTACGACAACATCGCCTTCGGGCCGCGCATCAACGGGTTCGACGGGGACCTGGACGCCCTGGTGGAGCAGTCGTTGCGGCAGGCCGCCCTCTGGGACGAGGTCAACAATCGCCTGAATGATTCGGCCTACGCCCTCTCCGGAGGGCAGCAGCAGCGCCTCTGCATCGCCCGGACGCTGGCGGTGAAGCCCGAGGTGGTGCTCATGGACGAGCCCGCATCGGCGCTGGACCCCATCGCCACCCAGCGCATCGAGGAGCTCATCTACGAGCTGAAGAAGAACTACACCATCGTCATCGTCACCCACAACATGCAGCAGGCGGCCCGGATCTCGGACTACACGGCCTTCCTGTACATGGGCGAGCTGGTGGAGTATGGTCCCACCGATACCATCTTCACGAACCCTCGCGAGGAGCGCACCGAGGAATACGTGACGGGGAGGTTCGGATGAGCAGCGAACAGAAGGGACGGCGCCACTTCCACGACCAGCTGGACGCCCTCCAGGAGAAGCTCATGGAGATGGCCGGCCTGGTGGAGCGCCTGGTGGCCCAGGCCTGCACGGCCGTGCTGGAGGGGGATCCCACCGCGGCCGAGCAGATCCGCGCCACCGACGACGACGTGGACGACATCGAGATCCAGATCGACGAGATGGTCCTCGAGCTCCTGGCGCTCCATCAGCCCATGGCCCGGGACCTCCGCCTGGTCTTCACGGCGAACAAGGTCTCCAACGACCTGGAGCGGGTGGGGGACCACGCGGTGAACATCTCCAAGGCCGCCCGTAGGATCACCGACACCCACCCCCTCCCCGAGATCCGGGAGCTCGAGGAGATGATCGAGATCACCCGCGAGATGCTGGCCGATTCCCTGGCGGCGTACGTGTCCCGCAACACCGGCACCGCTCGGATGGTCTGCATCACCGACGACAAGGTGGACGACCTACGCCGGTCCATGTTCC
>CAKZOQ010000199.1 GCA_937136445.1 uncultured Gemmatimonadota bacterium | reverse complement strand
CGACGGGCTCCACGACTCCACCTCCGCGTACATCCGGAAGAAGCGGTAGGTGTTGAAGAGGGTGTCCAGGAACTTCCGGGCGGCCTCGTCCACGCCGTCCGGGTCGAAGCGCTTGGGCACCCAGGGATTGGAGGAGGTGATGAAGTACCACCGGAGGGCGTCGGTGCCGTGGGCGTCGATGGCGTCCCAGGGATTCACCGTGTTGCCCTTGGACTTGGACATCTTCTGGCCCTCGGCGTCCAGGACCAGGTCGTTCACCACCACGTTCCGGTAGGCCGGGCCGCGGCCGAGCATGGTTCCGATGGCCATGAGGCTGTAGAACCAGCCCCGGGTCTGGTCGAGCCCCTCACAGATGAAGTCGGCGGGAAAGTGGGCCTCGAACTCCTCTTCGTGCTCGAAGGGGTAGTGCCACTGGGCGTAGGGCATGGCGCCGGAGTCGAACCAGACGTCCAGCACGCTCTCGCTGCGACGCATGGTGCCCTCGCAGCTCCGGCAGCTCCAGGTCACCTCGTCGATGTAGGGCCGGTGGGGGTCGAAGTCCTCGTCGAGGCCCCCGGCGAGCTCGCCCAGCTCCTCCAGGGAGCCGATCCAGCGGACGTGGTCCTCGTCGGCGTCACAGACCCAGACCGGGAGGGGCGTACCCCAGTAGCGGTCCCGGGACAACGCCCAGTCCACGTTGCCCCGCAGCCAGTCCCCGAAGCGCTTTTCGCCCACCTCCGGTGGGTGCCAGGCCACCTCGTCGTTGTTGGCCAGGAGCTGGTCCTTGAGGGTGGAGGTCGCCGCGAACCAGGTGTCGTGGGCCACGTAGAGGAGCGGCGAGTCGCAGCGCCAGCAGTGCGGGTAGCTGTGCATCATCCGGCGGATGTCGAAGAGCCGGTCGACGGCGCGGAGCTCGTCCACCACCTTCGGGTCCGCGTCCTTCACGAACATCCCCCCCACCACGCCCACGTCGTCGGTGAACCGCCCGGCGTCGTCCAGGGGGTTGAGCATGGGAAGGCCGTGGCGCTGGCCCGCGGCGTAGTCGTCGGCGCCGAAGGCCGGGGCCATGTGGACGATCCCCGTGCCCTCGTCGGCAGAGACGAAGTCCTCCGCCACCACCGTCCAGCCGTTCTGTCGATCATCGGGAGCCGGTACCAGCTCCAGCGGACGACGGTACCGGAGCCCCGCCAGCTCCGAGCCCCGATAGGTCCGCGCCACCTCGGCGTCCTCGCCGAAGTAGTGCTCCACGCGGCCCTCGGCCACGATGAGCCCCCGTCCCTCGTGGGCCACCTCGGCGTAGGTGAGCTCCGGGTGCACCGCCATGCCGGCGTTGGAGGGGACGGTCCAGGGCGTGGTGGTCCAGACCAGGAAGGCCCGCCCGTCCGGCTCGCCGTCGCCGTCCACCACCTCGCCCAGGAAGGTCAGCGAAGGGTCCTCCACGTCCTGATAGCCCTGGGCCACCTCGTGGCTGGAGAGGGCCGTCCCGCAGCGAGGGCAGTACGGCACGCTCTTGTGCCCCCGATAGAGGAGGTCCTTCTCCGCGAGCTGCTTCAGCACCCACCAGACGGACTCGATGTAGTCGGTGTGGAAGGTGACGTACGGCCGCCAGTACTCCAGCCAATAGCCGATGCGCTCGGAGAGGTTCTCCCACTCCTCCTTGTAGGTGAACACCGAATCCCGGCAGACCTCGTTGAACTCGGCGATCCCAAGCGCCTCGATCTCCGGCTTGCCACTGATGTCCAGCTTCTTCTCGGCTTCGATCTCCACCGGGAGGCCGTGGGTGTCCCACCCGGCGATGCGGGTGACCTGACGGCCCTCCATGGCCCGGTACCGGCAGACCAGGTCCTTGATGGTCCGGCTGATGATGTGGTGCAGCCCGGGTCGGCCGTTGGCGGTGGGCGGTCCCTCGTAGAAGACGAAGGGCTCGCCGTCGGCGTTGGCCTCCAGCGTCGCACGGAAGAGGTCCTCGTCGCGCCATCGGGCGAGGACCTCTTCTTCGACCTTCTGGAGGGTGTCGGGAAGCTCGGGATAGGTCATGGAGCGTGAGATCGGGTGGTGTGGGTCGAGGGGTGGGTTGGGAGCCGGACAATCGGCGAGGACTGCTGGGGAGGAAGCCTCGCCGGGGCCCTGGATAGAAGGGTGCTAGAGCTGGGCCACGATGCCGCGGACCAGTCGGCTCAGGTGGGGTTCGGCGGCGGCGGCCGTCTGGATGATGGTCTCTACGTCGGCCTCCTCCAGGGCGTCGGGGAGGCACTGGTCGGTGATGATGGAGAGCCCCAGGACCCGCATCCCCATGTGACGGGCGACGATGACCTCGGGTACGGTGGACATCCCCACCACGTCGGCGCCCAGCGATCGGAGCATCCGGTACTCGGCCCGGGTCTCCAGGTTCGGGCCCGGGACGGCGACGTAGACGCCGCGGTTCAGGCGAAGGCCCTCCGCGAGCGCCACCTCCCGTGCGAGCTGCTGCAGTCCGGGGTCGTAGGGAGCGGACATGTCGGGAAACCGAGGACCCAGCTCGTCGGCGTTCGGCCCGATGAGGGGGTTGTCCCCCAGGAGGTTGATGTGGTCGTCCAGCAGGACCAGCCCCCCCGGCGACCAGAGGGGGTTCATGTTGCCGCAGGCGCCGGAGGCCACCAGTACATCCGCGCCCAGCGCCCGGAGAACCCGAACGGGAAAGGTCACCGCCTC
>CAKZOQ010000198.1 GCA_937136445.1 uncultured Gemmatimonadota bacterium | reverse complement strand
ACATCCCATCGCGGGTTCACCCGGATGCCCAGGCTCCCACCCACGGAGGGTGCGTCGAAGGCGCGATCTCCCACGGTGAGACGCTCCCGGGTGAAGTCGAAGATCTCCGACGAAGCGCCGGCAACGGCGTACCCGAGGTGGAATCCAAGGGAGGCACGGGGCTGTTTCAGGAGAAAGCCCTCGTGACCCTCTTGCGCTTCGGTGATGGTGGGGAGTGACGCAGCCAGGAGCGCCGCTCCGGCAACGGCCAGAAGCACCCGTTTCGGATCCATCGTCTCCTCCCTGCACCCAGGTCGCGTGTCGGCCCGTCGCCGGGCTCCTCTACCGACATCCGTTGCAAGCCGCGTACCACCCGTGAGAGCGCGGAATCATGCGGCTTTTGGTGGGTTCCCCTCGGCGCGGTGTGATGCTCTGGGGACGACGTGTCCCCGGAGGGCGACACCGCGGGACGCCGCTCCAGACCCCCTCGCCGGCGCGGGTCGGAGGCCGTCCGGGCGTCAGAAGAGGGAGAGGCGGATGTAGCGCTCGGGGTTCTCCTGGACATCCAGGGCGAGGGCCGCCATCCGGGCCGCCGCCTCGTTCAGGTTGTCGTAGAGGCTCGAGTCCACGGACAGCCGTCCCAGCGTGCCCTCCCCGGACTCCATGCGGCCCAGGATCGTCTCCAGCGACGCCGACGCGGCATCCAGATTCTCGCTGGTGCCCCGGAGGACCACCAGGAGGGAATCGGCGCGCGCCACGGCCCGCGCGGCATCCGGGCCGGCGGCGGCGGCTTCCTCCAACCCCTGGGCCGAACGCGCCAGGCTCCGTGTGAGCTCGTCCAGGCGTCCCTGCTGGGCGTCCACCACGGTGCCCAGCTCCGCCAGGAGCGTCTCCAGATTCCGGGCGCTCCCCTGCACCGACTCCACCGTCTCGCCGTCCAGGAGGACCTCGATGCGTTCCAGTACGGTTTCCGCCTGGTCACCCAGCTCGTTGAACTGGGCCAGAGGGTCCGACGAATCGCCCTCCCCGGGGATGCGGTCCCCGGGGTCCAGGTACTCTCGGGCGTCCCCGCGGACCACTTCCAGGGTGCGACCACCGAAGAGCCCGGCGCCGCCCATGCGGGTGCGGGAATCCTCGGGAATCTGCCACTCCCCCTCGATCTCCAGGTCGATCTCGACGGTCCCGTCGTCGGTCATCTCGAAGTTGGAGATGCGGCCGATGTTCACCCCGAGCATCTGGATGGGATCGCCGTTCCGGATGCCTCCGGCGTTCTGCACCTCCGTGGTGATGACGTAGCGACCCCGGAAGGTCGCCGGATCGGTGAGGAGGAAGAGGAGCATCACGAAGGAGAGGAGCCCCAACACCACGAAGATGCCGAGCCGGACCTCCCGGCCGGCCTCGCCCTGGGGTACTGCCTGCATGATCTCCTCGTCCGACGGGCCCTTCCGGTCCTCGTTGGATGCCTGGTCCGCCATGGTCACTCCGTCAACTGATCGAGGGCCGCCTCGGCGGCGGCCCGGTCGTGGAAAGCCCGCACCTTGGGATCGGTAGAGCTCCGGAATTCCTCGGGTGTGCCGCAGAAGCGCAGCGTACCCTCGTCCAGCATCGCCACCCGGTCGCCGATCTCCAGCCCACCTTCGACATCGTGGGTGACGAGGAGGCTCGTGACCTCCAACTCCATGGAAAGCCGCTTGATGAGGCGTTCCACCGCGGCGGTGTTCACCGGATCCAGGCCGGTGGTGGGTTCGTCCCAGAGAAGCACTTCGGGACGACCCACGATGGCCCGGGCGATGCCCACCCGCTTCTGCATCCCGCCGGAGAGCTCCGACGGTATCTTGGACAACACCTGCCGGGGCTCCAGGTTCACCAGCTCCAGCGCCCGCCAGACCCTACGCGCGCACTCGCGGTCGCCCTCCCGCCCCAACTGATCCTCGGGAATGCCGGTGCAGACGTTGTCGAAGACGTTGAGCGAATCGAAGAGGGCGGCGTGCTGGAAGACGTACCCCACCTTCCGGCGGACCCGGGCCAGGTCGCCGTCCTCCCCATAGAAGACGCTGATCCCCGCCAACTCCACATCGCCGCGGTCCGGGACGACCAGGCCGATGGTGGTCTTGAGGAGGACGCTCTTTCCCGTCCCGGAGGGGCCGAAGAGGGCGAACATCTCCCCCGACTCCACCTCCATGTCCACGCCGGCGAGGACCGGGTAGTCGAAGGCCTTGTACACCTGACGGTAGCGGATCATGGCTCGGCCCGGGTCCTCAATTGAGAAGGAGGGGTGGGAAGAGCGCGTCCAGGATGAGGATGGTCAGCGTCATGAACATCACGGCCTGGGTCGTCGTCCGGCCTACCCCCTCGGCTCCTCCGCGCGTCTGGAAGCCCATGTGCACGGAGATGAGGGGGATGGCCGTCCCGAAGACGACCGCCTTGCTGAAGGAGTAGAACAGGTCCCAGTTGTGCCAGAAGAGCCGGGCTCCGTACAGGAAGCTCTCGAAGCCCAGCCCCACATCCACATAGGCTGCCACCATCCCGGCCACCACGCCGATGATGTTCGCCAGCCCCACCAGAAGAGGCATGGTGAGGACCCCGGCGATGACGCGTGGGGCGGCGAGGAGCGCCACAGGGTCCCGGCCCAGCGAGTGGTAGGCGTCGATCTGCTCCGAGACCACCATGGTGCCGAGCTCCGCCGTGTGCCGAGCACCCACCCTTCCCACCAGGACGATGGCCGTGAGGACCGGCCCCATCTCCAGGATCACCGTCTGGACGACGACGCTTCCCAGCACGTAGAGCGGAACGGCGCCCTGGAACTGGTAGCCTCCCTGCTGGCTCGTCACGATGCCCGCCAGGGAGCCCGTCACCAGGACCACCGGAATGCTCGAGATCCCCGTGTTGTAGACCTGGGTGAGGAGCTCCTTGCGCGGCACCCGGAGACGAACGGTCGCCATGATGACCGCCCAGGTCAGCTTGCCGAGCTCCCCGGCGTGCCGGAAGGCGACCCGGGCGACCTCCCCCACCTTGGCAAACCACGCCGAGAGGATGTTCATGGGGTTGGGCGGAGGCTCACAGCAGCTCCCGGAGGCGGGCAGGTGGTAAAAGCCCCGAAACGTCGGGGAAAGCCGCTGCCTGATCAAGCAGCGTCCGAAGGCGGGCTTGGGACGGGCGTTTGTCCTGTTCCGCTTGGGGGCCTACCCTCCGTGCGTCGTCCCTTCCCAGCCTCTCGAT
>CAKZOQ010000197.1 GCA_937136445.1 uncultured Gemmatimonadota bacterium | reverse complement strand
GGACCCGAGCGAGGATGCCTCAGACCGCGGCGAGGGCCGGGTCCTGACGCGCCGATCCGCTCCGCCCGAACGTCCACAAGAAGTCGGTGAATCCCCGATCGTAGTCGGAGAGACCGTTCTGCCCCGTGAGCTTGAGGCGCTGGTCGTAGAGGGCCCGCATGGTGTCGGATACGAGCGACTGATAGGCGGCCGGCTCCGGTCGCAGGGCCCGGAGCGCGCGGTCCAGATCCCGATCCAACTCCAGCCCGTCCACGTGGTCGTGGTAGGCCCGGAAGTCGCCGTCGGACAGGACCTTGAGCTGCCGGTGCATCCGTTCGAAGAGCGCCGCCCGCTCCAAGAGAGGATCGCCGGAGGTGACCAGCGCCAGGTAGGCCAGCGCCTGGGCGTGGAGCTCCTTGAAGTAGCCCTTCCGGTGGGTGAACTCGTGGGCGAGCACATGCGGCTCCAGCACCCCGAGATCCTTGAAGACCGCGACGTCACCGGAGATGAAGTCGCAGACGCCCATGGCGAACGGAAAGACCACCTTGGCCAGGGTGAACTCCCGGACCCGGTCGGAGGTGAGCACCCGCTGGTCGGTGAGGCCGGCGATGAACTCGGTGAGGTGGCGGTTCACACGGCGGGCCAGTTCGTCCCGAGGGGGAGCGGCCGGCGTCTCCATGGACTCGAGCCGGGCGGCGAGGTGGGCGATCTCGTCCAGGCGATGGCTCCGCGGCGTGGCCTCCAGGGCGTCCACGTCCGACCCGAACTCACCGAAGAAGTCCACCTTCCGCACCTCCCGGCGCACGCTCCAGTCGCGAAGGGCGTGTCCTGCGTAGAGGCCGAAGGCGGCCGCAGAGACGAGGCGACCGGGG
Organism: uncultured Gemmatimonadota bacterium; assembly: GCA_937136445.1. Classification (GTDB taxonomy): domain Bacteria; phylum Gemmatimonadota; class Gemmatimonadetes; order Longimicrobiales; family Gaopeijiaceae; genus JAJCZZ01. The sequence goes on along the minus strand of CAKZOQ010000197.1, from coordinate 3,566 downwards.
AGGGTGGCGCCAAGCAGGAGGCGGGAGGCGAGCGGCGCCCCGGCCATGAGGTCGGTCAGGGCGACGGGGGCGTAGGTAGCGCCGTTGGGAATCCGGATCTCGTCCATGGTCGGGCTACCACCGTCGGGGGGTGGAGGGTCCCCCACCACCCCGTGTGCTGCAGGAGCGGGCGGCGCCGGACCCATCCGACGGGGCCGGCGCCTCAGCGGCTCAACAACTCCGTGCGTCCGTGACCTCGGTCAGGTCGAACTCGACCATCGTCGCCGGCAGCACCGGGGTCTCGGGGAGCGACTCCCGGACATCGACGGGCGTCGCCTCCTCCCCCGGAAGGGGCGTGGTGTCTCTCGTCGACTCGGCAGGCGAACCCACCGCCAGGAGGAGCACCATGAGCGGAACCCCGATCAGAGGCGCCCCGAAAGCCGCCCACCACGGTACCGCCGACTCGCTGCCCACCCGTCCCGTCTTCATCATCGTTCCTCGTCTTGCGGGCCCTTGGCCCGTCGTTCGATTCTGTTCAGAAGGCCCCTGCCCTCGAGCCTCACCCGGACCTTCGTGATCCGGCAGCGGAAAGTTTCAGCTGTCTCTCCACGCCCCGGTACCCATGGGATGGCAGGTGTGCCGAAAACGTTGCATGGGCCCGTTCCCAAGCCCCGGGGACGACCCCTAGATTCAGACCTCCAGCCTTCCCCCACCCCCTCCGCCATGTCCCCTTCCCAGGGTCCCACCCTCGTGGTCCTCGCCGCCGGCATGTCCCAGCGCTACGGCCGCCTTCAGCAGATCGACCCCGTGGGCCCCCACGGCGAGTCCATCATGGACTACAACATCTGGGCGGCCCGGGGGGCGGGCTTCCGGAAGGTGGTGCTGGTGGTCCGGGAGGAGATCGAGGCCCAGATCGTGGAGCACGTTCACCAGGTGGTGGGCGACGCCGTCCCCATGGCCCTCTGCCACCAGGACCTGGAACTCCTGCCCGACGGCTACCACGCCCCGCCGGACCGCAAGCAGCCCTGGGGCACCGGCCACGCCGTCCTCTGTGCCGCCCGCAACCTCACCGGGCCCTTCGCGGTCTGCAACGCCGACGACCTTTACGGCCCCGACGCCTTCCGACGTCTGGCGGACTTCGCCACCTCGGAGTCGCCCCCCACGGAGGCGGCTCTTGTGGGCTACACCCTCGCCGACACCCTGATGGGAGCCGGCCGCGTGGCCCGAGGCCTCTGCGTCCTCGGACGGGACCGACTCCTGGAGACCCTCACCGAGGTCCGGGAGATCAAGATGGTGGACGGCTGGATCACCGGGGTCGGGCTCGGCGGCGAGGTGGTGGAGTTGCGGGGCCACGAGATCGTCTCCATGAACCTCTGGGGCTTCACCCCCGAGGTGATGGGGCTGCTGCGGCGCCAGTTCATCCGCTTCCTCGAGTCCTGGGGCAGCAGCACGCACGCCGAGTTCCGGATCTCCACCGCCATCAACGGGCAGATCAGCATCGGGCACACCCGGTGCAAGGTCATGCAGAGCGACGACGCCTGGTTCGGCACGACCCACCCCGACGACCACGAGCCGGCCGTGGCCTACGTCCAGGCCCGGATCGACGAGGGCGTCTATCCCGACGACCTGGCGAAGGCCTTTCAGGCGGAGGCGCGCACCGTCGGGACCTGAGGCCGGGGAGGCACCGTTCGCCGGAGGCCCGCCCGAGCTCAGCTCGCCGGACCGGCCTCCACCAGACGATGGATGAGGATGGCGGCACGCTTGATGGCCAGGCTCATGGTGTTCAGGCCCAGCGCCTCGTCCGGGGAGTGCCCGCCGCGACCGTAGGCCCCGACCCCGGCCAGCCCGTCCACGTAGGGAGCCACGAAGGCGATGTCCGCCGCACCCCGTCGGGCGGGATCCAGCGCAGGCATGGGCTCCCGGCCCAGGGCGACGTTGATGTCGGAGAGCATCTCCTGGAGGGCCCGGTTCCCGTCGGTGGGCGGCATGGCCGGATACCCGTCGCTGAAGGTGATGCGGGCCGAGGTGCGGGGCAGGTGCCGAGACACCACGCCCTCCATGGCCCGCCGGGCGTCGGCCAGCTGCTCGTTGGTGAGGGTCCGGATCCCCCCGTCCACCACCACCCGGCTCGGTACGACGTTGGTCTTGCCGAAGGCCGTCCCCCGATTGGCCTGGGGGTCGTAGTCGACCTCGGTGCCGCCGAGGATCACCCCGGCGTTGAAGGTGAGGTTCTCCGGCCCCTTCACCTCGTCGTAGAACCCATTCAGGATCCGCGACGCCTCGAAGATGGCCCCGGCCCCGGTGCCCTCCGAGAAGACCCCGGAGGAGTGGGCCTGGCGTCCCTCCACCTCCAGGCGCCACCCGGACGAGCTGCGGCGGGCGATGGTGGCCCATTCCGCTTCGTCATCGCGTACGCCGCCCTCGAAGCCCAGCGCCACGTCGGCCCACTCCCCGGCGTCCACGAGGTCCCGGCGAGAGATGGAGAGGGGATCACCCGGGCTCTCCTCGTCCCCGGTGTAGGCCACGGTGATCTGAGCACCCTCCAGGAGACCCGCCTCGTGGAGGGCCTCGAGGGCATAGAGAATGATGACGTTGCCCGACTTCATGTCGGCGATCCCCGGACCCGTGGCCCACCCCTCGCCGATGCGGCGGAACTCCTGGAAGGGATCGTCCTCCTCGAAGACCGTGTCCAGGTGGCCGATGAGGAGGAGTTTGCGGCCTCGGGTACCGTCGATCGTGCGGGCGAAGAGGTGACCTGCCCGATCCACCTCCGGCGGCAGCTCGATCCATTCCACCTCCAGCCCCAGCGCCTCCAGCTTTGGGCGCATCACCTCCGCCACCTCCCGCACCCCGGCGTGGTTCATCGTCCCGGAGTTGATGTTCACCGTTTCCTCCAGGAGCGCGATGGCGCCGTCCACGTTCCGGTCCACCCAGTCCACCAGGGCGTACTCCTGGCGGGTGAGCTCCTGAGCGGGGGCGGGGGCGGCGGCGGCGAGGAGGAGCGTCACTCCCAGAAGAGCGACGAGGGGAAGAGGGACGAAGCGAGACGCGACGAAGGGAGGGGAGAAAACGCGGGAAGACATGGGCCGGCCTGCCGGAGGAGGGTGGAACGCGAGCCTGAAGGCGAGTATGGTGCCGCCAAAGTCCTGATGCCATCCGGCGCCGGATGCATTCGCCCTGAGCGCGCCCCGATACGGGGCGCTCGTCGTTGGAACTCCTTGCCGTAGCTCAGGCTATGCCGCGTCGTTCCGCCTCGTCAGGCCTGCACCTCCGACCCCTCGGTAGCTACCAGACTTCGACGACACCACACTAGGGTGCAGCCTCCAGGGTCGCCAGGACCTCCTCCGTACGGACGTGGCACTCGTCTGCGGTGACCGTGACAGGGACCGGGCCGAACTCCTGATACCCCTCGGCCGTGACCTCCACCTGATAGCTCCCGGCCCGCTCGTAGGCCAGGAAGACGGGCTGGCCGCTCGACGGCGTCACCGCCGAGTCCTCGAACGTCCCCTCCCGAGCCACCACCAGGGCACCGGGAACCGCCGAGCCAGCGGCGGCGTCGGCGACGATGACCCGGAGGCCGGGAACGG
>CAKZOQ010000196.1 GCA_937136445.1 uncultured Gemmatimonadota bacterium | reverse complement strand
ATGCGGCGGCTCCGCGCCTCGTCGGGAACCTGCCGCGGACGGTGGGCTCGCCGCCGTCGGTGTGGCGTGACATCAAGGTCGTCGGCGAAGTCGCCTACATCGTCTCCGACGGGGCCGGGGCGCACGGCATGCAGGTCTTCGATCTCCGGCGGCTTCGTTCCGTCGGGTCGGAGCCGGTGGACTTCGAGCCCGACGCCACCTATCGGGAGATCTTCAGCGCCCACAACGTCGTGGCGGACACCGCGTCGGACTTCCTTTACATCGTCGCGGCGAACGGGGGCGGCCGGACCTGCGGGGGCGGCCTTCACATGGTGGACGTGGGCGACCCCCTGAACCCCGAGTTCGCGGGGTGCTATCACGATACGGCCAGTCAGGGTGCGCGGGGCTACACGCACGACGCCCAGTGCCTCGTCTACGAGGGCCCGGACGAGGACTACCGCGGCCGCCAGATCTGCGTCGGCTCGAACGAGTCCGAGATCAACATCGCCGATGTGACCAACAAGTCGGATCCGGTCACCGTGGCGCGCATGAGCTACCCCAACGTCTCCTACGCCCACCAGGGCTGGTTCGACGAGGAACAGCGGTTCTTCTACATGAACGATGAGCTCGACGAGATCGCCGGCAACGTCAGTGGGACGCGGACCATCGTCTGGGATCTGACCGAGCTCGACGACCCCGTGGTGGCCCGCGAGTACATCGGCCCGGTGCGTGCGTCGGACCACAACCTCTACGTCGTCGGGGACCGCATGTACCAGTCGAACTACGGGAGCGGGCTACGGGTCCTGGACATCAGCGATCGAACCAACCCCCGGGAGGTCGCCTTCTTCGACAGCGCGCCCCTCAACAACAACGATCCCGGGACCAGCGCGGGTCAGAGCGGCGCGTGGAGCAACTACCCCTTCTTCGAGGATGGCCTGGTGATCTTCACCAGCGTGCGGGAAGGGCTGTTCATCATGCGGGTCCAGCCGCCGCCGGTGAGCTGAGGCGAGGAGCCGTCCAGGACAGCCTCCGGGGGGTCGTGGATCGGCTCGACGAGGCGGCGAGCGCCAAGGACGTGGACGCCGAGCGGACCCACGTGCGGGTGCTGGGCCGGGACAGCGGCATGGCCACGGCCTTCATAGGGACCTCGTTGGTCCGGGGCCCTCTCAATAGCGCAGCAGTCGGGTGACCTTGATCACCAGCCCGCGCGTCAGGAGACCGGATCCCCGCGGACCGGTCTCCCGATCGTCCGTCCAGACCAGGAAGAGCTCGCTTCCCGGCGCGTACTCCCAGCGGAACCTCAGGTTGGTCGAGAGCGTGTTCTCGGACTCGTTGTACTGGACCAGGGAGCTCGCGAACATGCGCGGCGTGAACGCGTAGTCCGCCCGCAGTCGAAACACGGCCTGGGTCGCCTCCCCCGCAGGCAGGTCCAGGTAGTTGAGGCTCAGCCCCGGCTCGAGCGAGAGGTGGTTGGAGAGGACCAGGCGCCCCTGGTTCACCGAGAGGGACCGGATCGACCCGTCGTAGAACTCGCCCCACTGGTACGAGACTCCACCGGAGATCCGGCGCTGCGGGCCGGCGGTGTAGGAGATCCGCTGGCTCCGGAACGAGTACCTCCCGACGCCGATCTCCAGGTCGCTCGTGACCGGGAACGCCTCTTCGATGCGCTCGAACTCCTTCGTCGCCTCGACGGAGAGGTCGTCGCTGTTCTCGAACTCGACGTCGAAGCGGGCCGACTGGCGGCGGGACTCGAGGGATCCCGTCCCGTCGGCGTAGTGGTCGACGGCGACCTCCCAGGTGAGCTTGCGGACGGCGTCGATGGACGACGGGCGCGGGCTGAAGCGCAGCGATCCTCCGGACTTCTTGAAGTCGCGGCGCCGAAGGAATCCGACCTCGGGGTTGAAGTCTCCCCCGACCTCCAGGTAGGAGGCGCTGCCGCCGTACGTATCGCCCTCGTAGCTGACCGCGGCCTGCCAGCTCTCCTCGTCGCCAGTCTCCGAAGGGGACCGGGTGCGGGCCCAGTAGGCGCCCATCTCCAGGTTCTGGAAGAAGGCGAACGACGCGTCCATTCCGTATGCGCGGTTGGCCCCGCCGCCGTCCATGGAGACCGAACGATTCGTGAACAGGGCCCCGATGGAGCTGCGGTCGAGGATGTCGCGCTTGACCCGCAGCACCGTGAAGTTCGTGCCCTGAATTCCCTCGGCCTCGTCGGCACCGGTCTGGATGTTGATCGCGCCGACGGCGAACGGTCCGACCTTGCCGGTGAGGCGTCCTCCCCCCAGGATCGGGACCACCTGCCCGTCGTCCAGGCCGATGCGCCGACTGTAGAAGAGCGTGGGCGCGTCCCCTCCGCCGCGACCGAATCTGCCGCCACCGGGTCGAAATCCGCCCACGCCGCCTCGACCGAACTCGAAGACGCCGCGGCCCTCCAGGAAGAAGTCTCGCTTCTCCGGGAAGAAGAGGTTGAAGCGGGTCAGGTTGACCTGCTGCTCGTCGACTTCGACCTGGGCGAAGTCGGTGTTGTAGGTCAGGTCGGCAGTGAGGTTCGCCGTCACCCCGTACTTGAGGTCGAGCCCGACGTCGCCGTCGGCATCGTTCGAGGTGTTCGGCGTCGAGACCCGATCGGTGGTGAGGCTGCCGATGGCGTACGGCTTCAGCTCGAGGTTGTTGCCGGCCGGGGGCAGATCCAGGCCGACCACCGTGCCGGCGGCCGAGACCCGGTTCAGGCCCTGCGGTCCGGCAAGAAAGGCCGGCACGGGGTTCAGGTAGGTCCACTCGTTCTTGTGTCGGATCGAGCGGCGCAGCTGGAGGCCCCACATCTGGTTCGAACCGGCACGGTACCGGAGCGACTTGAAGGGAATCGCCATCTCCACGATCCAGCCTCCGTCGAACCGGCCGCCGGCTACGTCCCACACGGGATTCCAGTCGGAGTTGGGGCCGCCCTCGTCCACGACGGAGTAGTCGGCCCGGGCCCCCAGCGGGTTGGCGTAGAACATCATCCCGCTGCGGCGGTCGTAGAAGGTGTCGAACATCACGCCGAAGTGCTCGTTGTTGCGGAGCCCGGGCGTGTCTCTCCGGAGCTCGTTGACGACCCAGGTCTCCGGAGCCGCTCGGTCCCAGCACCGACAGGTGACGTAGACGTGGGTGGCGTCGAAGGCTACCCAGACGTCGGTGCGCTCGGAGGAGGGCGCGCCGGCCGTAGGCGCCACCTGCACGAAGTCCCCGAACGGTTCCACCTCCGTGTAGAAGCGCTCGTCCAGCCGCCCATCGAGGACGAACGGCTCCTGGAGGCGGATGGCCCGCACGGTCGCGCGCCCGAGGGCGTCCCGGGTGATGGACTCCGGGAAGACGGGCGGCGGGGACCCGTCCAGCACCGTCGGACCCGTGGATGGCGCGGCCGCTTCGTCACTCTGAGCGGCGGCCTGCAGGGGCAGGAGGGCCAGGAGGCACCAGACGAGCAGGGTCATCGGCGTTGGGTGGACCTTCGTGTCCGTGCGCATCCTCGACACTCGGCTGGTTCGGCGGGTGGCGGGGAAGGAGGACCGAATCGCCCCGACGAGTCATGGGGGGGAGTATCCGACGCTCGCGGGGAGCACGCAATGGTCTCGGGAGCGGCTC